>JAEYWQ010000113.1 GCA_023428885.1 Bacillota bacterium | reverse complement strand
TTTTCCCTTTCGTTATTAGCTCACCTTTTTTTTGTACGATTGGTAATTGATCCTCATTACTCATGGTAACCCCTCCTTACAAACATAATAACTAATAACCTAATGCATTCTCATTCTTAGCAAGTTTAACGATACGGCTTGTTCCAAGACGTGATGCTCCAAGTTCAATAAACTTCTCGGCATCATCAAAGGAACTAATACCACCAGCTGCCTTGATCTTCACATCAGGGCCTACATTCTTTGCAAAGAGGTCAACATCAGCAAAGGTTGCTCCAGAGGTTGAAAATCCAGTTGAGGTCTTGATATAATCTGCTCCAGCTTTTGTTACAACTTCACACATCTTAACCTTTTCCTCATCTGTTAACAAACATGTTTCAATGATTACTTTTAACACTTTGCTTCCACATGCCTTCTTGAGAACACGGATTTCTTCTTCAATTGCTTGAAAATTCCCATCTTTTAAATCACCAAGATTAATAACCATATCAATCTCATCTGCACCATTCTCAAGAGCATTCTTAGTTTCAAACTCTTTCACTGCAGTGGTATTATATCCATTAGGAAATCCGATTACAGTACAGATTGCCATCTTACCTGCCACATAATCCTTTGCTCTCTTCACATAAGAAGGAGGTATGCATACAGAGGCTGTCTGATAGCAAATCGCATCATCGCAGATTTGCTGAATCTCTTTCCAGGTTGCTGTCTGTGTTAATAAGGTATGATCTACTTTTTCATATATTACATTTTTATCCATTCTATATTCCTCTTTTCTGGTAACCCGTCAATTAGCTTACGCTAGCTCTAAGGCAACTTCCATCATCTCTCTAAAGCTTACTTGACGATCTTCTGCCGATAAAGACTCTCCTGTATAAAGATGATCTGATATCGTTAAAATACAAAGTGCCTTCTTACCAGCTCTTGCTGCATTCATATATAAAGCAGCTGCTTCCATCTCAACGCAAAGGATGCCCATCTTCTTCCAGCAGTCAGTCGCTGTCTTATTATCATCATAGAAAATATCAGAAGATAAAATGTTACCAACTACTGTCTTCACCTTTAACTTTTTCGCAGCTTCTACAGCTTTCTCTAAAAGCTCATAGCTAGCGATTGGTGCAAGAGTTCCTGGTAACTGATACTGGGATGCGAAGTTGGAATTCGTGCTTGCTCCCATACCGATAACAACGTCTCTTACATGAATATCGTCTGAGATACCTCCAGCTGAACCGATTCTGATAATATTATCCACTTCATAGAAATTATAAAGCTCATATGAATAGATACCGATGGAAGGCATACCCATTCCACCTCCCATTACCGAAATCTTTTTCCCTTGATAAGTTCCTGTATAACCAAACATATTTCTTACTGTATTAAAACATACTACATCCTGAAGGTATGTTTCTGCGATAAATTTTGCTCTTAATGGATCTCCAGGCATTAGAACTGTTTTTGCTATGTCACCTAGTTTGGCTCCATTGTGTGGTGTTGGTACATTACTCATAATTTCATCCTCCTATCTATATGCCTATATTTTACCACAGTTTAGCAAGTCTGAAAAGCTGATTCTCTTACTTCTGGAAAACCTTTTGTTTCTAATAATGAATAGTTTTAACCCATCCTGGTGAAATCTATTCCAAAGAATAGAAAGTAGGTGTAATGTATGGAGTATAAAAGGATTCGTGATTTTGGAATTACGATTGGCTCATTAAAGCCAGGGCCTCTTAACAAAATAACCGATGTTGCTGGCGTAATGGTTGGTCACTGCACAATTCAAGATGCAGCCCATAATACAGGAGTCACCCTTGTACTTCCTGCTAGTGGTAATATCTTCAAAGAGAAATTAATAGCTGCTTGCTTTGTATTAAATGGATTTTGCAAATCTCTTGGCTTACTTCAAATCGATGAGCTTGGTGTGATAGAAACACCGATTGCTTTAACCAATACCTTAAATGTTGGTTTAGTTCACGATGCCCTGGTAGACTATATGATAACACATTACGATAATAACATTACTTCTGTTAATCCCATCGTTTGTGAATGTAATGATCAGCATTTTAATACCATCAAAGATCGGGTAATAAAAAAAGAAGATGTATTGGAAGCCATAAAGTCAGCTACTACTAATTTTATGGAAGGTAATGTAGGTGCTGGAAGAGGCACCGTATGTTATGATTTAAAAGGTGGCATTGGCTCTGCTTCTCGCATCATTCAGATTGATCATCAAGAGTTCACCTTTGGCATATTAGTCCAGACCAATCATGGGCACATTGATGATTTCGTCCTGCATCATAATCCTATCGGAAGGCAAATTAGCAAAAAAATATCCTCTTCCAATCATCAAGCTTCTGGTTCTATCGTCACTGTGATTGCAACGGATTTGCCAGTTTCCTCAAGACAATTGAAACGCATCATTAAAAGAGCATCCATTGGTTTGATTCATACAGGCTCTTACATCGGTCATCGTAGTGGGGAAGTTATGATTGGTTTTTCTACCGCTAATAAAATCAATTATGAATCACCAAGTGAACTCACCACAATTCAAATCATCAACGAGAATTCCATAGAAAAAGCATTTCGCGCGGTCGCAGAAGCTACGCAAGAAGCCATATTGAATTCGTTAGTTTGCTCAGATTCAATGACAGGTCTTGATCAACAATTACGATATTCCTTGAAAGACTTTTTATAGAAGATCTAATGGGTCAAGGGTGGTTCAAAGTGTCAGGGTGGCTATCACATGTGTCACATCCTCGTAACAGCCACCCTGTCTTTTTGTAACTTACTTGGACCACACCATTTACCTTCACTAAAAAAACAAGCCGTCGCTTTTGCGACAGCTTGTTTTTGTCTATTCTATAATTACTTGTTCTGATACATATTCCATAACTTTATCCCACAGCAACGCTTCCTTGATAGTAGCTTCTCCAATCTTATCAACCATCAAATTCACATCATTATACCCATAAGTTGTTGCATAGGTCTTAAGTTTTTCTTCATATTCTTTCTGTGTTAAGGTTATGTTTTCTGCCTTACCGATCGCATCCAATAATAAGTCTTGTTTCACAACTAGCTTTAGATATTCATCAAAGGAAACACCATATGATTTTTGAACAAAGTCTTCTAATTCCATGTTAGAAACCATAGCGTATACCTCAAGATTCCCACGTACCTTTTCTTCCTTTTCTTCCAGTACGCCTTCTGGATAAGAAGTCACTGTAGATGCATCAGATACAATCTGCCAAACTCCAGACTTTTTATTATTCTTGATACTGTTTAACTTTTCTTCAACAATAATAGGAATCAGAGATTCTTTATACGCATCAACAGTCTCAAAGTCCGAGATATCCTGAACAAATTCATCACTCAAAGTAGGAATATAATAACTTTGCACATTATCAATTGTTACTGTAAAGGAAGCTGTCTTACCAACTAAAGCCAGTTCACTAAAAGAATCTGGTATCACAATATCAAAATTTAAAACCTCACCTTGATATGCACCTTCTAGCTCCTGAACAAAGCCATCCATAATATGCTGTTCTAAACCATAGACAAATTCATATCCATTGGAAGTAAAACCGTCATTATCTTTACCATCCACTTTACCAAGTACACTTATCTTAATTTTTTTTCCGCTTGATACTGGACTGTCATTCGTGTCCACATAATAACCTTCATCATACAAGACAGAGGATATCTTATCATCAAGATCGGAATCTGATACCTGCATGGTATCCTTTGTTATTTTCAATCCCTTATAGTCGCCTATGTTCACATAATCCGCTGTTTTGATATCTTTAAAATGACTATATTCGTCAAAACGAATCAAGTCTTTATTATCCGCTTTATTATCACTTTGCTTACATCCAGAAAAAACCAAAGAAATACCAATTAATGCAATTGCTAAAAATCCTCTCTTCTTCATCCCATTCATACCTTTCCGCTAAACCTAAACAAAGTGTCTGCAATGCAGACACTCTGTTGCTTCTAACATAAGATAACATATCTTTAGAAAATTTACAATGTAAATGCTTACATTTCATGAATTTTTCACAATTTATACTCTTATGCTTCTTCTTGAACTTCGATTTTACGAATTTCTTTTGTTCTGATCTCTTTGCAGATCTCATCCACAAAAGTACCTAGTGGTTTTTGACCTTCATCACCAAGGTAACGGCTACGAACAGAAACTAACTCCTCTTCTGCTTCTTTTTGACCTACAACTAACATATATGGAACTCTTGCAAGTCTGGTTTCACGAATCTTGTAACCAATCTTTTCAGCTCTGTTATCTACTGTAACAAGAACTCCATTATCTGCTAACTCCTTGCGAACCTTCTCAGCATATTCACTATACTTTTCAGAGATTGGTAAAACACGAACCTGTTCTGGACACAACCAGGTTGGGAACTTACCAGCATATTTTTCAATCAACCAAGCAAGAGTTCTTTCATAGCAACCCATACTTGTTCTATGAATAATATATGGACGTTTCTTCTCACCATTCGCATCAATATAAGTCATATCAAAACGTTCTGCTAAGAACATATCAAGCTGAATGGTAATCATAGTATCTTCTTTTCCATATACGTTCTTTGCCTGAATATCAAGCTTTGGACCGTAGAAGGCTGCTTCCCCTTCTTCTTCTGTAAACTGAATTCCAATATGATTTAAGATGGTACGCATCATATTCTGAACCTGATCCCAAGTCTCTTCTGTACCTAAATACTTCTCTTTATTATTTGGATCCCACTTAGATAAACGATAAGTTACATCATCAGCTAAGCCTAAAGTAGTTAAACAATATTTCGCTAAGTCTACACAGCCTCTAAATTCTTCTTCCACTTGTTCTGGAGTTACAATTAAGTGACCTTCTGAGATAGTAAACTGACGAACTCTTGTTAAACCATGCATTTCACCAGAATCCTCATTACGGAATAAGGTAGAAGTCTCACCATAACGTAATGGTAAATCACGATAACTCTTCTGGCTTTGTTTGTATACATAATACTGGAATGGACAAGTCATTGGACGAAGTGCAAATACTTCAGAATCCTCTTTCTCTTCATCTCCAAGTACAAACATACCTTCTTTGTAATGTGCCCAGTGATCTGAAATAATATAAAGATCCTTCTTAGCCATCAATGGTGTCTTTGTTCTAACATAACCACGTTTTTCTTCTTCATCTTCCACCCAGCGTTGCAAAGTCTGAATCATCTTAGCACCCTTTGGCATTAAGAGTGGAAGTCCCTGACCAATAACATCAACTGTAGCAAATAACTCCATTTCACGACCAAGTTTGTTATGATCGCGCTTCTTAATATCCTCTAAGTGAGCAAGATATTCATCCAAATCACTATTCTTTGTAAATGATGTTCCATAAACACGAGCAAGCATCTTATTCTTCTCGCTGCCTCTCCAATAAGCACCAGAAGAGCTGATTAACTTGATTGCCTTGATATTCTTTGTACTCATTAAATGAGGTCCTGCACATAAATCAACGAAATCACCCTGACTATAGAAAGAAATTGTTGCATCCTCTGGAAGATCACGAATTAACTCTACCTTATAAGGTTCGCCCTTCTCTTCCATGAACTTAATTGCTTCTTCACGGCTTAGAGTAAATCTTTCAATATCTTTACCTTCCTTGATGATCTTCTTCATCTCTTTTTCAATTTCATCAAGTGCTGCTCTGTCCAAAGAATCCACATCAAAATCATAGTAGAATCCAGTATCAATGGAAGGTCCAATCGCAAGCTTAGCATTAGGGTACAATCTCTTCACTGCCTCTGCCAACACATGAGAAGTGGTATGACGATATGCCGCTCTACCTCCCTCATCATTAAATGTTAAAATACTTAACTCAACATCCTGATCAATCACGGTACGTAAGTCAACAACCTGCCCATCAACCTCCGCCGCACAAGCCACACGCGCAAGCCCTTCACTAATATCCTTCGCAATGTCATAAGCACTCATCGCACTTGCATATTCCTTCACTGACCCATCTTTTAAAGTAATCTTCATTTCCTTACCAACCTTTCTTCTAAATCAATATTTTGCTCTTTCTTTTATTATCGCCATTTTTATAACTAACTTTTAATACTTGCCTTTTTTTATTTGCTTTTTATTACTTGGCTTCTTATTACTCGCATATATAGTACCTGTTTTTATTGCTTAGCCTTTTGTACTTATCTTGTAATTACTTGAACTTTTTAGTACTTTAACTTTTTAGTACTTGTTTTAATTACCTAGCTTTTTTATTACTTTACTTTTTATTACTTTGCTTTTTATTACTCTGCTTTTTTATTACTCTACTTTTTTATTACTTTGCTTTTTATTACTTTGCTTTTTATTACTTTGCTTATTAT
>JAEYWQ010000042.1 GCA_023428885.1 Bacillota bacterium | reverse complement strand
GTCCGATGGTACACCATTAACAGCACAAGATTTTGTGTTTAGTTGGAAGCGTGTAACTGATCCTGCAGTAGCAGCACCATATGCTGAAACCGTACTTTCTATGGTAAAAGGTTATAATGAAGCAGTTGCCGGTAATATTGATGCTTTAGCTGTATCTGCGCCAGATGATAAGACCTTTGTTGTAGAGTTATCCCAACCTTGTTCTTATTTTGCAAGTATTGCAGCATTTGCAACACTTAGTCCAGTACAAAAAGCTACCATTGAGAAAAATGGTGAAGCATGGGCAGTATCCGCAGAAACTTACATCGGAAATGGTTCATTCTACATCACTGAATGGGTTCCAGGCTCTCATATTGTAATGTCCAAAAATCCAAATTACTGGAATGCAGATGCAATTAAACTTGACAGCATTAAATTTGTATTAATGGAAGATGCCAATGCAGCTTACAGTGCATACAAATCTGGGGAAGTTGCTATGATTAAGAGTGTTCCTACAGAAGAAATCCCAAGTTTAACAGGGAATGATGATTTCCATGTGGAACCAATCATCGGAACTTACTATGTTTCCTTAAATGATAGTATTGAACCATTTACAAATCCATTGGTTCGTAAAGCGTTAAGCCTTGCTATTGATCGTGATTATGTAGCCAATACCTTAATGCAGGGAACTTATTCACCTGCAACTAACTTCATTGGTGAAGGTTGGGTAGATACTGACGGATCTTCTTTCATGGAGAATGCAAACGGTGGTAAACCATATATTGATACTACAAACTTTGAAGCAAATCTTGAAGAAGCTAAGAAATTATTAGCAGAAGCTGGTTATCCTAACGGAGAAGGTTTCCCTAAAATTACTTATTCCACAAACGAAGCTGGTTACCACAAAGTATTTGCTGAATATGCACAGCAAGCGTGGGGCGAACTAGGTATCACTCTAGAAGTTGAAATTGTAGAATGGTCAAGCTTTACACCATTACGTCGAGCTGGTGACTACCAGATCTCTAGAAATGGATGGGTTGGTGATTACTCTGATCCTTCTAATATGTTAGATCTTTTCATGAGCACTAATGGCAACAATGATGGTAAATATAGTAATCCTGATTATGATGCAGCTATGGAAATTGCCCGTACAACAACAGATTTAGCAGAAAGATCCGCAGCACTTCATAAAGCAGAAGATATTCTGATGGATGATGCAGCAGCTATACCAATCGCTTATTACAATGACTTCTGGTTACAGAGCTCAAAGATTACAGGAGGATGGCACTCTCCTTATGGTTATTGGTTATTTATGTATGCTGATATAGCAGAATAAGTTATACTTTTTATTATTGGAGCGTTCTATCATATCGAACGCTCCTTTTTTTGTCCATACTCTTTCTTTTCATTTGAATGTTGTTATGAATCAACATATTTCGACAGATATACCAAATGATGGTATTGTATTGGATCATTTTATGTGTTAAAATCATAATATTACAAACAGATAATAGAAGGAGGATTAACATGAAAGGAACCGTTGTTTCATCATGGGTGGAATCTAGTCGTAGACTATTTGGTGATGAAATAGTAAACAAAGCGTTAATAGCGAACCAATTACCTATCGATCGTGTTTTTACACCATTAGAAGATGTTGAAGATAACATAGCTACTGGAATTATTGACCACATTGGTAATCAAGTAGGAAAAAATCATAAAGAAATTTGGGGGACTATGGGTCAGCAAAATATAATGACCTTTAGTAAAAACTATCCAGGGTTTTTCCGACATGAATCTGCATATCAATTCTTAAAATCTATGAATGATGTTCATAAAATTGTAATGAAACGTTTTAAAGGAGCTACACCTCCGGGTTTAGATGTGACACCTATTTCTTCCAATTCCATTCTTTTCACATATCGTTCAAAACGAGGCATGGAAGACTATCTTATGGGCTTAATTCAAGGAATATGCGATTATTTCAAAGAGAAAATTGAAGTAGAAGTCATGGATCGTAAGCCAGGAGAGATTCTAACGAAACTTACCTTTGAAAATGAAATCCAGTATATTAAGAAGTATCGCTTAAATCAATTATTATCCTTTGGTGTATTAAAAAGATTAGCATTTAAAACTGCACTTGTAAACACTATTTTCATAGGTGGATTAAGTACGATTTTTGTTGATGACATACTTGATAGTGCAATTCTTGCAGTAGTGACCTTTGCAGTGTCATTCTTATCTGAGAAAGTGATTCATCGCCCTCAGAAAGTGATCAAGAAAGAAATTATGAAATTAAGTCAAGGAGATTTTGTAGAATCCTTCCATATCAAATCCATGGATGAATATGAAGATCTTATGGCCGAAGTTAATAACTTAAAACTTAATGTTCAGAAAGATTTTATTAACTTTAATGCTATTGTCGATGAGATGTATACCTTTAATCATACCGTATCTAGCATCGCTGGTACCATGCAGAGTACCTCCAATGATATTACAGAAGTGTTAGATGAGGTTTCTGTTGCAGCTATTACACAGGCAGAAGATACGGAGAAGGTTGTAAATGTATTAAATGATAGCATTCAGAATCTTATTGAAGTATCCAATGAAAGTGAACGGAATAAATCTAAGATTGAAGATGCTGTAACCAGTATCGAAAGCAGCTTTAGCGAAGTGGCTCATACAGCAACAGAGATTAATGAGATCTTGATTAATTTCAGCCAAATCAAGTCAAACGGTAATGAACTTCAAGCTAATGCAGATAACATTACTCAGATCGTATTAATTGTTGCAGCAATTGCAAAACAGATTAACCTTCTAGCATTGAATGCTTCCATAGAAGCAGCGAGAGCTGGCGAGAATGGTAGGGGATTTGCAGTAGTTGCGGAAGAAGTTCGTAAACTTTCTGAAGAAACCAATCATGCGGTAGAACAGATTAACAATAGT
>JAEYWQ010000032.1 GCA_023428885.1 Bacillota bacterium | reverse complement strand
ATAAGACCTTACACAGTTCTATGTTAATCTCTGGTTTTGCAAGCAAAACCTATTAACTTGCCTAGTTTACTAACTAGGAAATCTCAACGAATTTCAAGGTTGTTTCACTGTTCAGTTTTCAATGTTCTTGGCTTTCGCTTTTGTTTAGCACCGCGTCAGCAAAAATGATTATAGCAGAACAAAATGTCTATGTCAACACCTTTTTGAAATAATTTTATTGGTATAAACTGGTGTTGGACAGCTTCTTCCACATATAGTTATCTTCTTTGTTTCAAACACAAAATATACTTTCCTAATATATTTACGATTCATAACACAATAGCGATTGCTAATTAACCTCTCATAAGAAATAGCTCAAGTAGCATACCCCTCATCAAAGATTATCCAGCAATCGCTATGAATTATTTCATACTTTAACTAAACTATTATTTCTTCTGTAAAAGATGTACAGCAAAACCACCTAATTCGCCCTTAAGATAGATTGCAACCATCTTACCATCTTTATATTTAGCTGTATCCATATCAAATTCAAAACCTTGAAGTTCCATATGATAGATAGCTCTTTCAATATAGTTTGTCTGAATTGCAATATGACCATGAGCACCTAGGTATGGCTGCTTCATAACTTCAATTGCTGTTCCGGCAAAGATAGAACTTGCTCCAACATTCTTTGTAAAACCAAATAACTTTTCAAATGAAGTAGCCACTCCATCCGCTTCCTCTTCACTTGTTGCATTAATTCCAATGTGTTTAAGCTCAAAGCCTAACATAGTATTAACAGCTTCTCTTGTAAGTTTCTTGATTTCGTCAAACTTACCAGCATTAATTAATGCATCACTAACCATCCAACTTCCGCCACATGCAAGAATCTTAGGGAAGTCAAGGTATGAGATGAGGTTTTTCTCGTTAATACCACCTGTTGGCATAAATCTCATATTTACATAAGGAGCTGCCATTGCTTTAATCTTTGCTAAACCGCCAGATTGCTCTGCAGGGAAGAATTTAACAGCTTCTAAACCAAGTTCAATCGCTTGTTCAATGTCAGTTGGGCTAGATGTACCAGGTGTGATTGGAATGTTCTTTTCTTGACAATACTTAACAACCTTTGGATTCAAACCAGGGCTTACGATAAATTTACAGCCAGCGGCAATGGCACGGTCAACTTGCTCTGTTGTTAAAACAGTACCTGCTCCAACAAACATATCTGGACAAGCTTCTACCATTCTACGGATAGCTTCTTCTGCTGCCTCAGTTCTAAAAGTTACTTCTGCAACAGGAAGACCGCCTTCACAGAGTGCCTTTGCTAATGGAGCAGCATCTTTTGCATCATCAATTTTAACTACTGGAATAATACCTAACTGTTGAAAGCGTTTTAATACTTCGTTCATTTTTATATACTCCTTTATATTGATATATCACAGCACTTAATTAAATATGTCTCACATATCTGTTACTGTTTCTTCTACGTCTTATTAATTTGCATTACTACAAATTATATACAAACAGCTATAATTTACTGGATGTAAGTGCTTACATTTTAAGTATACTCCAAGCACATAACAATTTCAAGCATAATTCTAATCTATTTCTCTTGACTCACATATTAACTATCTTAATTCTAGTGTAAAAAATCTTTTGGATGTATATACAAGGAATTGTATCCCGAAAACGGCTAAAAAGAGGCTGTCTCATAATTAAGACAGCCCTACTTATTCCATTTAAGTTACAACAAGGCTTTTTTCATGTCCACAACAAAATTAAGAATAAAGTTATTATTGTAGATAAAGCCTAAGAATTTGCTTTCATTAATCATCTAAAAACATGATTTTCCTAAAGCTGAACCGCTTAACATAGTTAGCGCAATACATAATAACCATATCACTATGATTCCTTGTACTAAACCAGCAATCAACCCAGCAAGTTTATTAATCTGATGTAACACTGGTAGTTTACTAATAATATCAAGCATAAAGCATAGGATTCGAAGCGCAATGACTAGTATAAGATATGTCGCAACGAATGACAGTGCATCGATTATCATCTTAGCAATTGAATGACTTACATAATCGGTAAAATTCGAGACACCAAGTACTTCATATGCTTTTTCAGTACTATTTTTCTTGAGCGAATCTTTCATACTAGCTGGAATCGGTAGCTTATCAATACCTGATATCTTATCTGAGATCGAATCGTTAGCTACTTTATCAAGATTCAACGCTTTCTCAACTTTTTCAGAAAAATATCCCATCACATCATCATTAGCCTGTAGTGCTTTACCAATCTGTGGACTAATTAATAACGTAAGAACTAATGCCACAATCATGGAGCATATAGAAAAAACTGTTTTGATGAAACCTGCCCTATACCCCAAAAAAGCAAAAAGTAATATAAGTCCAAGAACAATTAATGCTAGTGTATTCATTTTACTCCTCCTTCGTCTCTATCATCTTAATAGTATCTATACCTATATCAGTAATAGCTAAAAATTCTTTATTAGATGGTCCTGTTAATAGTTGATTCACAGCTACGCTAAACTCATCCACAAACACAACCTTCCCATCTTTATTCATAACATGACAAGATTCTTCATTATAGAAAATAACATAATCTGCACCTGATACAATATGCTCATAAGAAAAGTCTAATTCGCTCTCTGCAATTTTCCTACCATTAAGATCATACAAAAAGAGTTTATTCGACTCACTTCCTTTAGCTTCTAAAAGCACACCAATATAATCATCCCCATAGAAGATATCTTGAATTCTTTGATCATACGTTATCTTTGCTAGTTCCGACGGTATCTCTTCTATGGAATAAAGTCCAAAACCATTCTCTAATAAAACAATAGC
>JAEYWQ010000104.1 GCA_023428885.1 Bacillota bacterium | reverse complement strand
TCCCTAATTCGTTCCTGCACGGTATTCTTTAGGGATTCAGATGAGATATTTTCCAGTATTGGAGTAAACTGAGCTTTAATTAACAGCTGTTTTGCTTGTTTTTCAGATAGACCACGACTCATAAGATAGAAGAGCTTAGAAGGACTTGGCTTACCGCTTGAAGTAGCATGGGAACCTTCTACATTATCCTCTCCACATAATAGGAGTGGAACAGAAAGATTCACTGCACTATCACTTAAAGTAAGGACTGTTTCTTCCTCACTTCCCTTAGAAGCTGTAGCTCCACTGATAAAGTCTAAATTACTTTTTAGACTTTTTTTCGCTTGATCGGCCAAAGCACCTCGAACAAGAATCTTACCAACTGATTCTTTACCGCGAAGCTCCATACGATAATTAAAGTCTAATTTTCGCTCCTTGTCACCAATGTAAATGGTTTGAAGATCACTATGGCTTTTGGCTCCTTCAAGCGCAATGTTACATCCAGCTACCACTTGGCCGCCACCCAATTCACATAAAATCACATCGCCTTTCCCCTCAGATTTTACTTCTATGGTATTATTGTCGATGTGAATATCATTTACTTGAAGCATTTGAGTCTTAATTAGACGTACATGAGAATTGCTGTCCGCTTGGATAGAAGCAAATCCATTATGAAAATAGTTGCCATCTCCGGTTGAGTGGTAAGTAACTATGATATCAGCACAACTTCCTTCTTCTGCCTTAATATGAATGAAATCTATTAAAGAAGGGTTTGTCTCATTTAATTCAAAATTTATCATAATTGGCTCTGTAACTTTAATACCCTTAGGTATAATTATCGTAAGGCCAAAGTTTTTATTTTCAAGAGTAAATTCGTACATGCGTCTTACATCTCGATAGATGTTCTCTATCGTTGGCAGATTCACAGCCTTTTCGATGGAGACATTACTATCTTCAGAAGTAACAACAGCAGCTTCATATGGATGATCTATCTCTACATCAACCTCTAACTCAGTGGAATTAAGTTTAAGCCAGCGCCATGTAGGAATCTGTATTTCATTCAGTTTTGTAAATTTCATATCACACCTCCTAACCAATGGTTCCTTCTAATTCCAATCCAATCAACCTGTTCATTTCTACGGCATATTCGAGAGGAAGCTCTTTTGTTAATGGTTCTACGAATCCACGCACAATTAATGCTTTCGCTTCTTCTTCACTTAAACCACGGCTCATTAGATAGAAGATGGAGTTTTCACTAATACGACCAATTCTAGCTTCATGTCCTATATCTACTTCGTCATTTCGAATATCCATACCAGGTATGGTATCAGAACGGGAAATATTATCCAACATCAAGGCTTCACAGATGACGCTGGACTTGGATTTTTTTGCAGCTGGGAGAACCTTGACAGAAGTACGAGTATTGGCAATACCACCTTTCATACAGATGGATTTGCTTGATATCGTGGATGATGTGTTAGGTGCCGCATGAATAACCTTTGATCCTGTATCTAGAATCTGTCCATCACTGGCAAATGTCACACCGATATATTCACTTCGTGCATTTTCACCTTTTAGAATACTACTTGGGTAAAGCATGGTGATGTGAGAACCAAACGTACCGGATACCCACTCAATGGAAGCATTTTTCTGAACAGTAGCACGCTTCGTGTTCAAGTTCATCATGTTCTTGGACCAGTTTTCAATTGTAGAATAACGTAGTGTCGCATCTTCTCCTACATATAGTTCAACACCACCGGCATGAAGGTTAAGGACATTATATTTAGGAGCAGAACAGCCTTCAATAAAGTGTAGTTTAGCCCCCTTTTCCACGATGATTAGGGTATGCTCAAATTGACCAGCTCCTGGTGCATTCAGTCGGAAATAGGATTGCAAGGGCATATCCACGATTACCCCTTCAGGTACATATACAAAGGATCCACCAGACCACACAGCACCATGTAGCGCCATAAATTTATGCTCTCTCGGAGGAAGCTGTTTCATAAAATATTCTTTTACCAGTTCCTCATGCTCCCTTAATGCTGTTTGCATGTCAGTATAGATAACACCCATTTCCTTTAATTGTTCTTTCATGCTGTGATAAACAACTTCAGAATCGTATTGGGCACCAACACCACCCAGAGCTTCTCTTTCTGCCTTTGGAATACCTAAGCGATCAAAGGTAGCACTAATATCTTCGGGGAGCTTCTTCCAATCATCTGTCATATGGGTATCTGGTCGAACATAGGTAACGATTTGATTCATATCCAGTTCGTCTAGGTTTGGACCCCAGGTTGGCATATCCAACTCATTAAATATTTCTAGACTTTTCAGTCTTAATTCCAGCATCCATTCAGGTTCATTTTGGCGGGCTGATATTTCTCGAACAATATCTTTGGTTAAGCCTGGTAATACCTGATCACTGGAATGGGAAGTATCGAATATATCGTAGATTCCACGATTAATGTCTTCTATATAAGTTTTTTTTTTCATTATTACCTCCTTAGTGAAGGGTAATTCTTCACATTGTTTCATGACTATATGGAATTAACTATTTGTCTTCACTTTGAATAAATTGGCCAAATCCATTTGCATTAATTTCATGAATTAAGTCTCGATTGCCAATGGTTACAAATTTACCATTAGAGAGAATGTGTACATAATCTACAGGTAAATTTTCGAGAAGTCGTGGACTATGGGAGATGATTAATAGGGCATTATCCTCATTTTTGTAGCTAAGAATCCCATCAGTAACAACTTTAACTGCATCTACATCTAGTCCAGAGTCAGTCTCATCTAAGATGGCTAGTTTTGGTTGAAGAGTAAGAAGTTGAAGAATCTCACTTTTCTTCTTTTCTCCACCAGAGAAACCTACATTTAAGTAACGATTGATATAGGATTCATCGAATTGGAGTATATCAAGAGACTTCTTCAATTGATCCTTAAATTGTCTGTATTTCATTGGCTTTTCTTGCTGAGCCACCAAAGCAGTCTTAAGAAAATCAGTTAGGGTAATACCGTCGATTTCCTCTGGTGCCTGAAATGACATAAAGATGCCTTTCTTAGCACGGACATCTGGTCCAGCATCTGTGACATCTTCGCCGTCAAATTCTATGCTTCCTTTTGTAATCTGATATACGGGATTTCCCATAATGGTATTAACAAGAGTTGATTTTCCAGAACCATTAGGTCCCATGATTACATGAATTTCTCCTTTATTTATCTTTAGATCAACACCACCTAGAATCTCTTCTCCAGATTCTAGGCTTGCATGCAAACCTTGAACATTTAATAGTGTTTGTTTCAAAATATTTTCCTCCTTATTTCATTGTTCGGTCTTTTATCAATAAGCCATACTTGGTGTCAGAAGAACAAAAGTAAGAGCACACTTTTGTTCCACGCGCGAAGCTGCGCATCATGCCCGAAGGGCTTTTTATTCAATAGGAAATACGACACAATTCTCCTATTGAATAAAAAAAAGACACCATGTATAGCCTGTTTCGGCTTTACATGAGTCTCGCAAATTAAAACAAGCCAGACCGTTTCGGTCAGTATGTTGACTTGTTACGCTTGATTGAGCGCTTGCTACTCCCTCTATGATAACTATTTACTAAAGGTTATCTAATTATAATGAACAATTATATAATGGTCAAGATAAAGGGACAAAAGACTTCTTTTAGGTATAATTCATAGCTAAATGGATTATTTTTGTGACTTACTTCCATTGCTTTTCTCATAGCGAAAGAATATAATACTCAAAATAAAGGAAGTGATAAGTGTGAAAGAAAAACACTTTCACACAGTTGCGTTCTAAGAATGAATGCAAGCACTCAATCTTAGTATTTGGAGGTGAATTATGGAGATTAATTTCTTGCCACACAATCACGACCACATGGTACCAAATTTACAAAAGGCAATGCCAAAAGCAGAAACCTTTGAAATGGTTTCGGATCTTTTGAAGATGATGAGTGATAGTAAACGCATAGAAATATTTTGGATCTTGTGTCATTGTGAGGAATGTGTTAGTAATATTTCTTCACTTCTTGATATGAGCAGTTCTGCTGTGTTACACCATTTGAAACTACTTAAAAACACAGGACTTATTATAAGTTGCAGAAAAGGTAAAGAGGTGTATTATACCGCAGCCAAAACCTCCCGTTCACAGATTCTACACTTTATGATTGAACAAGTGATTGAGGTAGCATGTCCTTTTGATGAATTTTTTAATAAAAGCAATACTTACGATTCTACTGTGCAAACAATCAATGATGTTCATGAACTTTTAACTACTGATTTGAAACGGCGTTACACAATTGAAGAGTTGGCTTTAAAATTCCACATCAATCAAACAACGCTCAAAAGCACATTCAAAACAGTTTTCGGTCATCCTATTGCAACATATATGAAAGAGTACCGTATTAAAAGAGCAATGGCCTATCTAACTCAAAGCGATAAGTCAATAGCTGAAATTTCTTATGAAGTAGGTTATGTAAATCAAAGCAAATTCACACAAGCATTTAAGGAGATCACCGGCATACTTCCAAGAGATTATAGAAAGACCCATTAAAAAAGTTATATTTATGTAATGCTGTTAATGTGGCAGGAATCATATTATCTGTTGCATTTTTAATTGTTGAAGAGTAGTATAAGTATACAGTGATTTCATGATTATTGAGTAAAAATAATCATGAGGAAATATAGCTAGAACAAGGAGAACAATATGAAAAATCAAAGTGCTATTATTGAAAATACAAAAGAACTTTTAAACTTACGATGTTATGAAGGATTAAAAACAGCTGCAAATGAATGGCTAGAATCTTTGGGAACAGAGGAAGAAAAGAAAGCTAGTGAAAAGTATGTATCAGTACTAGAAGAATCAATCGTGGATATTGATACCGTTATTAATTTATTTACTAGTGATAAGGGTATTGAGAAATTTGGAGCTGAAATGGCATCACAGATTGCAACCCACGCAAAAGAGTCCAAGGCCAATGGAGCAGTATGGTGCGACTGTCCAGCTTGTTCTGCAGCTATGAAGGTATTGAAACACAAAGAAGATTTACTAGCATAAACTAAAAATACATAAGGTTAGCTAGATTATTAACACATCTTCCAATGAAGAAACATAAACGAAAAAAAGGACTTAGGTCCTTTTTTTCGTTTATGTTATAACTCAGAGAGCAATTTTTGCGCGTTACCTAGCAACTAAAACATATCTCTATGATTTACAGATTGTTATAATCAATCTGTAAAATAGTGCAGAGAAGGATAAGATAAGGTCAAAATGTTACTAGAGAAACTGTATCAAGCTTATGAAAGGTGAAGAGTGAAACTATGAAAAAACAAGGATTTAACCCATATCTTCCATCGTGGGAATATATCCCAGATGGAGAACCATATGTTTTTAATCACAGAGTTTATGTTTATGGCTCACATGACCGTTTTAACGGATATGCTTATTGTTTAAATGATTATGTATGTTGGTCGGCAGCAGAAGATGATTTAGCTGACTGGCGTTATGAAGGGGTCATATACAGGGCAACCGATGTTGAGGATAATGCTGACCGGGATAGCTGTCTTTATGCACCTGATGTTACAGTGGGACCAGATGGTAGATATTATTTATATTATGTGGATAGTAAACGCTCTATTGTATCCGTAGCTGTGTGTGAAACCCCGGCAGGCAAATATGACTTCTTTGGTTACGTTCATTATCAGGACGGAGTTAGATTAGGAGAAAGAGAAGGTGACGAACCTCAGTTTGATCCAGGAGTTTTGACAGAAGGAGATAAAACTTATTTATATACTGGCTTTTGTGCTATTGGTGATAGATCAAGATCAGGGGCTATGGCAACCGTGCTTGGGCCAGATATGCTGACTATCATTCAAGAACCTGTTATCATAGCACCAAGTGAACCTTATAGTAAGGGAAGTGGTTATGAAGGCCATGAATTCTTTGAAGCTCCATCCATCAGAAAATATGGAGATACTTATTACTTGATTTACTCCTCTGTTGTAATGCATGAGTTATGCTACGCTACAAGCAAATATCCAACAAGGGACTTTGTATACCGTGGTGTGATAGTAAGCAATAACGATTTACATATTGATTCTTATAAGCCAGCTAATAAGCCTATGTATTATGGTGGTAATAATCATGGCAGTATTGTTGAAATCAATGGAAGATGGCTTATCTTCTATCATAGACATACCAATGGAACCAATTTTAGCAGACAAGGGTGTATGGAGCAGATAAGATTTGAAGAAGATGGTAGCATACCTCAGGTAGAAATGACTTCCTGCGGAGCTAACCTGGGTCCATTGAAGGGATATGGGGAATATGCTGCATATCTGGCTTGCAATCTATTCTATCAGCAGGAATCCATCTATACGGATTGCACAGGTGCATGGATGGATAGTCAGTTTCCGAAAATCACCCAGGATGGAAGAGATGGTGATGAAGAGATTGGTTATATAGCTAATATGAAGGCTACAGCCACGGCAGGCTTCAAGTACTTTGACTGTAGAGGAATAACAAAAGTGAAAATAAAAGTGCGTGGCTATTGCCAGGGGAATTTTGTGATTAAGACTAGCTGGGATGGACCAGCTCTTGGATCAATCGCCGTTGGATATTCTAACGTGTGGAAAGAGTATAGCTCAACCATATCCATACCCGACGGGATACATGCCATATATATTACCTATGAAGGACAAGGAAGTGCCAGCATTGCTTCCTTTACTTTCGAATAAGTGAGGGGATGTCTCATAATTATATTCATGATGTTGCCTTACTCTAAGTATACTGTTGAACGAACGATTTTTGAATATGTAGGACTTAAAGCGGACATTTTATGTCCGATTATGGCCTACATATTCAAGAATTGTACGTTCACCTGTATACGTGAGTAAGTCAACATCATAGATATAATAATTATGAGACATCCCCTTCATAAATTTTTGAGCGATACATGGAGCGAAATTCTTTTGGACTACAGTTCTTAAGCTTACGAAAGTTGCGGTTAAAGGAGGAGGAACAGTTAAAACCACACTGCATCGCAATATCGGTTATTGAAAGGGAAGGGTCACAGAGTAAAGTTTCAGCATGTAGGATACGGCATTTAATCAGATAATTATAATATGAGCTACCAGCATATTCATGAAAAATTCTAGAGAAATGATATTTACTGAAACCAGCAAGCGTTGATAGCTCGATCAGTGTTAGGTCCTCTGTACAATGATCGTTGATATATTTGCAAATACTAAGAATATTCTCGATATATTTATGTTGAATATGATTATTCATAGGAAGAACTTTGTTCTCTTGTTGGTTTAAGTTCCTTCCAAGGATAATAAAGAAATTAATTAAAAGAGAGTGGATATAGGTTTCGTAAAATGGTCTACAGTGAACATATTCATCAGCAATCTGCTCTAAGAGACTAATAAGTTGTGGATGATAGCTATTTTCTTCCTCAGCTCGTAATACAATACATGGATAACAACTGTTTTGAATTGATTCAAAACCGTATAGATCGCGAAATAATGAATTATCAAAGAGGGCAATGATGCGTTTTCCAAAAGGGGGAGCGGTAAGCTCATGAATTTCCCCTGAAGGAATGATTATGATATCTCTTGGGTTTAATACATATGTATTCTTTGCAATTTCTACAGTGAAAATATTTTCTATAGGCATAATAATTTCATAGTCTGTATGCCAGTGAAAGGGAAAATTAACTGAAGTGTCATTATAAAAAAGACGAACATTCAGATGCTCCTGATGCGCTACAGTTTCCTTAGTTACGTTCAGTGTTTCAGGCATTCTACTACCTCCGTATCCATAGTTTTATAGATAGTCGTAAACCTTAAGTGTATAGAAGCATTATATCGTGATTTCTTCTTAAAGTAAATGTGACAATTCAAAATTTAGGAATAATATAGCAATATTTGCATTATCATTAGCAACTTGCACGAAGATAATTGTAGCGATATATGGTATATTAAGTCATATAGATTCTGACAGCTAGTGTACCTTGTTTCCCTTAGTCAGAAATCAGAGCATTTAGCAAATAATTTAATTTAGGATATGTAGTAAAAGTAACTATATTTGAAATGAAAAATAGCATTGAGGCTATCTTGATTAGACTATTAAGAAATGAGGTATCAATATGGTACAAGGCGCGTATTTCACAGGAATATATCCAAATCTATTAGAAGAGATCGGAATTGCACAAAAAGATATAGATGAAAGAGTCCAAATGACTTTTGATACCTTATTCATGGATCCGGAAGAAAAGATCTATTTCGAGTTCGGTGATGATATGGGATATATCATGGATACCGGCAATTATGATGCAAGATCAGAAGGAATAAGTTATGGTATGATGATGGCTGTTCAGATGGGGAGAAAAGATATCTTTGATCGCTTATGGTTGTTCTCAAAAACCTTTATGTATCAAAGCGGTGGTAAGTATCAGGGGTACTTTGCCTGGTCTGTAGCTACCGATGGAAGAAAGAATGCCCAAGGACCTGCACCGGATGGAGAAGAATATTTTGCTATGGCACTATTCTTTGCCAGTGAGCGTTGGGGAGATGGTGAAGCACCATTTGATTATAGTGTTCAAGCAAGAGATATCTTATCTCACTGTATTCATCAAGCTGAGTTAGTGAAGGGTGGAAGTCCAATGTGGGATAGGAGTAATTACTACATCAAGTTTGTACCAGAAGCCGATTTTTCTGATCCATCCTATCATTTGCCACATTTCTATGAACTATTTTCTAAAAGGTCAAATGAGGAAGATAATAAATTTTGGAGAACTGCTGCGAATGAGAGCAGAAGATATATAGAGAAATCCTGTCACAAAGCAACCGGAATGGCTGCTGAATATGCAGAATATGACGGAAGCCCAAAACGTTTATTTCATGATGGTCAATTTTACTCCGATGCTTATCGTGTTGCAATGAATATTGGTCTGGATGCGGCATGGTTTGGTAAAAAAGAAGCCCTAAGCTCAATCGTCGATAAGTTACAATCATTTTTCAGTGAATCAACATGTCCTGGAACATATTATAATTACTTAATTGATGGTACAGCCCTTGATCAACCTGCCCTGCACCCTACAGCAATAGTTGCAACAAATGCAGCCGGTTCTTTGGCGTCTTTGGGAAAATATCGTTTGGAATGGGTAAGAGAATTCTGGAATACTCCTCTACGTAAGGGAGAACGCAGATATTATGATAACTGCCTGTACTTTTTCGCACTATTGATGTTGGCTGGAAGATATCGGATTTACTAAACAGCTACTTTACATAAATCTTCAGAGGATAGAAATAGTTTAATTAATTGCTATTGAAGGAGAGGATATATCTTGGAAAAAAAGAATGCTTTGAAACGGTTTTTAAAGTATGTTGGTAAATACTCCTGTAGCTTGGGTAAAAAAGCTCAATCTGCTATTAATAATCGTAGAATAAAGACCAAGACAACATATTTATATGTATTTTGTGTAATGCTCCCAGTACTTGTTACAAATACCTTTATCATTGGGACCATTGTGAATGCTATCCATCAGGAGGAAGAAAAAAATATTAATAATATTGCGGATTCTGTTAGTGAAGAAATATCATCTCTCCTTGAAAGTGCAGTTTATGTATCCGTAGATCTATATACAAGTAGCTCCATAAGTAATTTTCTTGATGATCAATATGACAACCAATTGCATTACTATAAAGAATACAATAAAGTTTTTGCAAACTATATGTTTTATTCTACGTCAAGGCATTTAATTAGTGACATCACTTTATATTCTGATAATAAAACTATGATCAACGGCGGGAGATTTTTTCGGATTGAAACAATTAAAAATGAGGATTGGTATGAGAATTTCAAAAGTGCCAATGTGAACTTATTTATCTATCCATATTTTTACAAAGGAAATTATGATAATCACAGAAGACGTACGGTATCTGTCATTAGAAAATTAGATTACATAGATAAAAGTAAAAAAGAAAAGCTAGTAAAACTAGATTTGAACTATAAAAAGATTAATGATTATCTGGACAGTTCGTCCTTTAACATGAAAACCTATGTGTGCCATGGGGATCAGATCATATTTACCAATGACAATAGATATAGAGATATTAATCGAGATTATGAAAAGATTACGGTGATTCCTAAAGATGATGTGCAAACATATAGAACTGTATCTGCTTACGGAATTGATTTTGATATTTATCAGACGGGTTATAAATCAGATTTTGCCACACTAATCAAGGATAAATTGTGGATCATTGCAATTCTATTTCTTGTTGATGCATTACTTCCAGCATTCATTATCACATTATTCAGTAATTCTATCACAAAACGTATTTTATTTCTTGCAAAACATCTGAAAAAAGTTAAAGTGGAAGAGTTTGATGGAGTTATTGAAAATAAGGGAAAAGATGAAATTGGAGAATTAACAGATAATTATAACATCATGAATACTAGAATTAGAGATTTGATTCAAAATCAATACAAAAGTAAGTTAGAGCAACAAGAACTATATCTGGCCAGACAGCAAGCAGAATTATTAGCACTATATAGTCAGATAAATCCCCATTTTATGTTTAATGTACTTGAAAGTATACGAATGCAGAGCCTTTTAAGAGGTGAGACGGTAACTTCTGAAATGATAGAAAGCCTAGCAAGATTGATGCGCAAAAGTGCTGATTGGGGAGCAGATTTGATAACACTAGAGCAGGAGATTGAATTCACAGAGGACTACCTAAGCTTACAAAAATATAGATTTGGTAAAGAGTTTAACTATAAATTCCGTATCAGTGAAAACTGTAAAAAATTTTTAATTCCAAGCTTAGGTTTGGTAAGCTTTGTAGAAAACTCTTGTGTTCACGGCTTAAACAGAGTAGGTCATACTGGAACAATCTATGTTTCAGCATATTTAGAAGACTCATTCTTTTATATTGAAGTTGAAGATACAGGAGTAGGTATGGAGCAAGAACAAGTCCTAAACTTAGAAAAATTATTGAATGAAGCAGATATCGATGAACTACAAAAATCTAATTCCCTTGGTATGCTGAATGCATGTATTCGTCTTAAAAAGTATTGCGGATATGAGACACATATTAGCATTGAAAGTGAAAAGATGGTCGGAACTTGTATCATTATTAGGATTCCAATAGAAAACATGAGAGAAAATTCAGCTTAAGCTTATGTGATTCATACTCGTGAAATTAAAAGTTTTACATGATATTTTTTACGAAAGGAGTACATGAACCATGCAAATAGAAATTCCATTGTTAAAGGTTTTATTAATAGACGATGAACCCTTTATTCGAAAAGGCCTAATCAACCTAATTGATTGGGAAGCAGAAGGATATCGTATTGTAGGCGAAGCGTCCAACGGTTATGATGCTATAGAATTAATAAAGCAAAACAAATATGATCTCATTATATTGGATATTAAAATGCCAGAAATGGATGGTATTGAATTAATTACTTATGTAAGAGAACATAAAATTTGTGATGCCAGATTCGTATTTTTAAGTGGTTATTATGATTTCAAGTATGCGAAAACAGCAATACACCATGGTTGCTGCGACTACCTATTAAAACCAATTCAGAAAGAAGAGCTTCTTGCTACAATTCGTAAAATCATGGACGAATATCAAAAAGATATTGGGAAAGAACAACATGATCGAGACTATGAAAAGGCATTTTTAGACCGTAATTTACTAGCAATTATTCATGGAGTATATGACAGTGTTAATCTGAAAAATGTTCAGGAGAGGATGAGGTTATCTATCCCTATCACTTATATTCACTGTGAGATATCTCTAAGCGAGGAGAATTTTATTGAATTGCAGGAAGATAAAAGAAAAGAACATCAAAGAAAACTTTACAATTATGCAAACCTGTTATTAAAGAATTATGCAGATCGTATTATTTATGATACCTCAAGAAAAACTGATTGCTATGAGATTGGAATCATTTTCTGCAAAGATATGATCCAAGACGAAAAAATGTCTCAGGATGAGTGGTTGCGTTGGCTGTTAAGTGAACTATCAGGACGTGTAGGATATAAGATTGTGGCTTGCAAAGGGAGTGAAGTAAGTGGAATCCAATCGCTGGCTGAATCCTATCGCGAAGCAATCATGTTGCGTTCCTTCCGTTATAATAAGAAACATGACAAATTAATCTCAGGTGGGATTAAAAAATTTACCGAGTCAAAAAGCATAAAAGACGAGGAGTTCAAAGCACAATTGGACGAACTGATTCATGTGATTGAAATTAATGACAAATTTAAAATCAAGGAGTTTGCAAAGAACTTATATCAGAAATTGATGGATAAGAACAATAATCACGAAATTATCGACCGATATATTCAATATCTACTGTATCGATTCCTAGGTCTTTCCTATAAACAAGAGGTGGATATCAATCAAGAAGAGATTATGCAATATATTCGTGAGTCAGTTTTTGGTTCTGAGTCAAATCATGGGAATGGACTAAGGTTTCAACAATTTGTGGAAGAATACTCAAATTATCTATGGCAGATTAGACAGAATTCTACAACTGGTACAATGAATCTGATTGAAGCACAGATAAGAGAAAATTATGCTGAGAATTTGAGTTTGAAGACTCTTGGCGAAAAATACTGTGTCAATAGTGTTTATTTAGGTCAATTATTTAAAAAGCAATATGGTTGTTCATTTAAAGAATACCTTAATAATATAAGAGTCAAGAAAGCAGCAGAGATGTTACTTCATACGGATAAAAAAGTATATGAAGTTGCATTTGATACCGGTTATAAAGACCTTGATTACTTTGTGAATCGCTTTGAAGAAATATACGGTGTTACCCCAACAAGATTCCGAAAAAAAAACCTCCAATCTTATGAGAATATATCATAATATATAAAAAAAATTAAAAAAGCAGGGAAAATTTATACATATATACTTTGTAGTGGTATTTTATTTACTTTGTCTGTATATTGCATTGTGCAAATTTGCTAAAATAAGATATCACTAAAAGGTGAAAAAAATTTCGGGAGGAATAATATGAAAAAGAAAATTATCGCAATTCTGATGGGTGTTGCAGTGGTCTCTTCTTTATTCACAGGCTGTGGAAGTGATAGCAAAACAACTGATAGTAAGGCAACGCCTACAACAACAACTTCATCTACAGATGAGGGTAAATCAGAAGATACGCCTGCCCCTAAAGAAATCAAAGAATTTACAGCATTCTTTGATAGAGAAGGTGCAGAACTCAACGATGATAATGAAATCAAACAGATCATAGCTGAGAAAATTGGTGCTAAGGTTAAAGAAACATGGTTAACTGGTCAGACTGCAGAAGAAGCTGTAGGTATGTTAATTGCAGGTGGTGAATATCCAGATTTTATGAATTGGACACCTGAATTACAAGATGCAGGTGCGCTTGTTGCAATTGATGAGTATTTAGACAAATATCCTAATATCAAAGCTCTCTGGTCAGATTCACAGTGGAACTCACTAAAACAAAAAGATGGACATATCTATTCCATACCACAGTTTGATAATATTAATGTGAAGAAGATGGATACAAATCAATGGGGAGAAGCAGTTTGGCTTCAGACAAGAGTTTTAAAATGGGCTGGATATCCAGTCGTTGAATCTCTTGATCAGCTCTTTGCATTGTTAAATGATTATACAGCAGCAAATCCTACTATGCCAGATGGTACTCCAGTTATTCCATATGAAATTTTAACCTATGACTGGTATTACTTCTGTCTTGAAAACCTTCCTCAATTCTTGGATGGATATCCTAACGATGGACGTTGTATCGTAGATCCAGTTACATATCAAGTTTCCGATTACAACTTAACACCTACAGCTAAGAGATACTTCAAGAAGTTGAATGAGGAATATAAGAAGGGTATTATTGATCCAGAATTTATGACAATGAATCATGATCAGTTCTTAGAAAAAATAGCATCAGGCCGTGTTCTTTGTATGGTTGAGCAGTATTGGGATTTCCAAACTGCAGAGCAATCAATTAAATCCCAGAAGTTAGAAGGATGTACTTATGTTCCTCTTGGAATTACCATCGAACCAGGTATGAAAGAACAGTATTATGTAGCTACGGAAGCTGCAGTTCTTACTGGTGGTTTATCAATTACAGTAAGTTGTGATGATGTTGAAGGTGCTTTACAATTTGTAAATGATATATTAGATCCTGAAGTACTTAGATTACGTCATTGGGGTGTAGAAGGTGTTGATTACGTAGTAGACGCTGATGGAATCTTCGGCAGAACTCAGGAAATGAGAGATAATGCAGTTAATTCTGATTATAAAGCTGCTCACCTTTGTCCATACAGCTACTTCCCACAATATGATGGTATGAGTTTTGATGGAAAGAATGCTATTAAACCAGATCAACAGCCAACAGAGTTCTATAATGGCTTAACTCCTGAAGTTCAGGAATGTTTAGAAGCATACGGTGCAAAAACTTATGTAGACTTGTTAGATTACAATGAATTTGATGGTAACGATAGACCTTGGTACCCAATGTGGTCCTTCGTAAATCAGATCACAACAGAGACTCCTGGTGGCCTTGCTTGGGAGAAGATGGAAGAAACAAAGAAACAACATCTTCCACAGGTTGTTATAGCTGATGACTTTGATGCTGCATGGGACGATTATCTAAAGGCATACAGCAAAGTGAAACCAGAAGATTTCTTTAAAGAAGTACAAGAAGCAGTTTATGACAGAATTGAGTTAATAACAGGAACAAGACCGGCTAAATAATGAGACAATAATAATTGCAAATTATTAACTTCTTGCAGGTGGCTGGATGAAAAATTTCTGGTCACCTGTTTCTATTCAGTCTTGAAGTTTCAGGGTCTTACTTATGTAAAACACCTTGGGGTGCCAAGAGACTGAAAATACTATATGTATAATATTAGAGAAAGTATGGTAACGTCTATGACTACAGTGCAACTAAAAAAAGCAAAGCGTGAAAAAGAGGTTAAGAGAAAAATTACGTGGAAAGAAATTAAGAAGCAAAAGGAACTAGTGCTTTTATCCATTCCTTTTGTGGCATACGTGCTTGTATTTTGCTACGCCCCTTTGATTGGCTGGGTCATGGCTTTTCAAAAGTACAAACCGGTTAAAGGGATTCTGAAGTCGGATTTTATTGGGTTGGATAAATTTAAGTTTCTATTTGTTGACAATCCTGATTTTATAAGGGTTATTCGAAATACCCTTGCTATGGGTGTTATTAACCTTGTATTAAGCACTGTATTTGCGATAGGTTTCGCACTAATATTGAATGAAGTAATTCATAAAGGACCTAAAAAATTTGTCCAGACAGTGTCATATTTACCCCATTTCTTATCAATGATTATAGTATGTGGTATTCTAAAGGATGTATTATCCACCGATAATGGAATTATTAATGATATTCTTGTGGGCTTAAATATTATAGATAAACCAATTAATTATTTTACGATTAAACCACTCTTTTGGTGGATTGTTGGATTTGGAAATGTATGGAAAGAGACGGGCTGGAATAGTATTATCTATCTTGCAGCGATGACGGCAATTAATCCTGATTTATATGAAGCTGCATCCATTGATGGAGCAGGAAGACTTCGTAAAATATGGAATATAACACTACCTGGCCTCAAACCAACCATATTTATCTTATTATTAATTAATGTTGGTAATGTGTTAAATGCTGGATTTGAAGTACAATACTTACTATCTAATGGTTTGGTTCAGGAAGTATCCCAGACAATTGATATTTATGTATTGAAATATGGTATTAGTCAGGCTGACTTTTCACTTGGTACAGCTGCAGGTATCTTCAAGAGTGTGGTGAGCATTGTTTTGATTTTCTTAGCTAACTCAGCGGCAAAAACTGCCGGGGAAGAAAGACTATTCTAGAGGAGGATGAAATAATGGAAGCCATAAAGGAAGTCAGACCAAAACGACGTAAGAAATTCAAACTTAAGAATCTCATTTTTACTTCGTTTATCGGGATAACACTAACATTTTTTGTTATAATCACAATTTACCCAATTATTAATACACTTGCTATCTCTTTTAATGATGCTATGGATTCATTACGAGGCGGCATATATCTATGGCCACGTAAATGGACTTTATTTAACTATACAACAGTAATAAAAAAAGAATCTATCACGACTGGTCTGTACATTTCAGTTTTGAGAACTGTCATTGGAACAATGTTACAGCTTTCGGCAACAGCATTAATATCCTTCGTATTAAGCCGTAAAAACTTTGTTTTTGCTAAACCAATATCATTTTTGTATGTAATGACAATGTATGTAAACGGTGGATTGATTCCTGTATTCCTACTCAATAAATCATTAGGATTTACTAACAGTTTCTTGGTTTATATCATACCAGGTATGGTAGCAGCTTTTAATATGTTAGTGATACGTACATATATGAATGGTTTACCTGACAGTTTAGAGGAATCGGCCAAGATAGATGGGGCTGGATATCTTACGGTCTTTATAAAGATTATTGTTCCTCTTTGCAAACCGGTATTTGCAACAGTTGCATTATTTATCGCAGTAGGACAATGGAATTCTTGGTTTGATACCATGCTTTATAATAGAATGGCGGATAATCTAACAACTCTGCAGTATGAGTTAATGAAATTATTATCTTCTGTAAGCCAGTTGACGGGTGATGCTAATGCAAATGCCGCGGCAGGAGCTGCTGCTGCACAAGTAACAACAAAGTCTGTGCGTTCCGCTGCAACAATTCTAACATGTTTGCCAATCGTAGCTTTATATCCGTTTTTACAGCGGTATTTTGTTTCAGGTGTTACTATCGGCGGCGTAAAGGAATAGAAATCTTGGCAATAATTAATTACGACTCGGGCTGCTGCAGGAAGTAAGATAAGTCTATTTCCTGTGGTAGCCTATCATTTTAATTGACATTAAGAAGAGATTACAGAATACTAGTAGGAGAGAGGGAATATTCGATATGAAAAAATATAGTAAAAGTATTTTCACTACCATTCGAGATCATATGACAATTCGAGTAAAACTTATATTATCCTTCCTGATACCAATTCTATTTATTCTAATTCTTGGAATTGTATCTTTCAATAAAGCTGCTACTGGTATTCGTAGTAGTTACGAAAATTCAACGGAACAGACAATACATATGACCAGCTCTTATTTAGAATTAGGTATCAAGGCGATAGAAGCAGTTGCAACACAATATGTGGGTGAAGATGTAAAACAGAAGTATGTGATAGGATATTACAATGATGACAAAGTTAAAAATACTTCGATTTACAACAGCATGAAAACTGAGTTGATTAGAAAAGAGAAGACAGAGGATTTTATTTCTCAAATTACAATTTTAACAGATAAAACGAAGTTAGTTTCTTCAAAAGAACTAGAAGTGGAGAATATTTGCACTGGTTTTTTTGAAACAGAACTGGGCAAAGCAATCAAAGCAAACCGCTCAAAGGCATACTGGGTTGGAAAGAGTGATTATCTAGATGAGAAAATGGGAATAGGAACAAATACATACTCCCTTCGTTTTATAAGAAATTTTAGTACTTCTGATGCAATCATTGTAATAGATATGGATTTGAATATAGTTCGTGATATTTTAA
>JAEYWQ010000409.1 GCA_023428885.1 Bacillota bacterium | reverse complement strand
TTTTATTACTCTGCTTTTTTATTACTCTACTTTTTATTACTTTGCTTTTTATTACTTTGCTTTTTATTACTTTGCTTTTTATTACTCTGCTTTTTTATTACTCTACTTTTTTATTACTCTGCTTTTTTATTACTCTGCTTTTTATACTCTGCTTTTTTATTACTTTGCTTTTTAATTACTTTGCTTTTTTATTACTCTACTATCTTTACTAAGTATTTCATAAAAGCTCCCCTACTCCAAAGCCAGCTAAAAAAGTCACTCCCTCTCCCAGGTACATGCTTGTATATTCATTACAATATACATATGAAGGAATTTCTAGCATTTCTTAGCTTAATGCCCACCTCCCAGTGATGTTTTGACACGGATGTCAAAACAAGGCTCCACTGAGCATGGATGCGAATTGGAGCCGTTCACGTCCACCGCCATCATCTTCCCCATTAAGCTTAGAAATACTAAAATTCCGCAATCCGTATATTGTAATGACTATACAATCATGTACCTTCACTAGCTCACACTTTTTTAGCGTCCTTTTTAACGTCCCTTTTAGCGTCCTTATAGTTTTTTTGACTTATTTGAAAACAACAAAAAAGCCCCTCTCTTTCGTAACCTTACGGTTTCGAAAGGGACGAGCATCACTCGCGGTTCCACCCTCTTTGGATTTAATTTCCCGACTTCATTCGACGATAACGGAATCACCGGACCGGATTGGGGTCACTCAGAGTTAGTTTTCAACTATTTCTGCTTTAGAATGTTCACAGCCAAGTACATTCCTCTCTGGAAAGCTCCATAATTTACTCTTCTCTTCTACGTTTTGTATATTTTGTTTGATATGATTTATTGTCTCTTTACTTGCGATAGTTAAGTTCTCAACACCATAAGATGAAACAGTAACTATTATTCTCGTATTATATCACTTTTATTTGGGAAGTCAAGAAGAAGTAATTAGCAATAGAAATTCAGCACCTTATGAAAGCTTTAATTCCATCACATAATCATCCATCACATAGCCTTCCCCAATATCAGCTACTTGAGTACGAATTACCTCAAATCCTTTTTTCTTATACACTGCGATCGTATCTTCATTATAGCGATTTACAGTCAACCAGATGGAGGTCAGGTTACGATTTCGGCTAATGTCTTTTAAATGCTCAAACACAGCAGAGGCATACCCTTTTCCTCGGTGTTCTTTTCGTAAATACAATTTACTTAAGAATAATTTATACAGGTCATTCTTAATTCCAGTATAACCAACCTCTTCCCCGTCTACAAGAATAAAATAATATTCGTATCCTTCATTTACCATCTGCTTTGTCATCGCTGGAGCTGACTGAAATTTATCCACCATATAATCAATTTGATCTTCTGATAGGATCGTAATAAAGTGTTGATGCCAAATCTCATCTGCAAGCATTGCAAGCTGAGTGACATCCTGACCACTACTTACTCTCCTTAATATTACTTCCATTACAAGTCCTCCAATAAAACTACCATTTACACGTATATCTATATAACTGCTTCAATTCTTAATTCTGGATGTTTTGATAAGTCAATAAACACATCTCCGACTTTAATTACTGGTCTAGAAAGTGCATGACAATTCACCATAATTACTTCACCATGCTCATTATTATTTAAGAGTACGGTATGGTTGATATAAATTTCAGCAATTCTCTCCATAAGTGGAAGGGCAACGGCAATATCATACCTATGTTTTCCCTCATCCTCAAACATCTCAAGAACAGAAAATGGACAGATTGCACCTCGATAAACACGGTTACTAGTCATAGCATCAAAAACATCTGCGATCGCTGTAATCATAGCAAAAGGATGGATCTTATCGCCAGTTTTACATAAAGGATAACCAGAGCCATCATGGCGTTCATGGTGACATAAGGCAGCAAGGCGAACTCTCGGATCAACACTCTGCTTTAATAACATCAGATAGCCTTGTTCTGGATGTTCTTTGATAATATCATATTCTTCCTTGGTAAGTTTGCCAGGTTTGTTTAGTACATCTATTGGAATAGCCATCTTACCGACATCGTGCATTAATCCACACATCGTTAACGTATCACAGTCTGCATCATCCATATGGAGCCATTGTGCAAATACATTACATATTAAAGCCACATTGATGGAATGTGCAAAAGTCATGTCATCATATTCATGGATACTATAGATTAACTCTAGAAAATGATATCGACCTTTTCCTTTTTTTATTATACTTTTGATACGATTAATTAGATGTGTTTCATCAATCTGACGATTGAACTTTATCATTTGATTCACAGAATCCTTGATTTCATGTAAGACTTCCTTATATGCAAGATGAAAGTTCTTAAACTCTGTACTCTTCTGTATTCTCTCATGGTAACTATTAGCTTCTGGCGTATGGTCCTCTTTTTCATACACATGAATGCTTTGGATAGCATAAAACATAATCTTTGCAATCATGTTTGGCTCAAGGACAATGTCTTTTGCTAATACCAATTGATCATTTCTGGAAAATATATCGCGTGCAGTAATCATTCCTGGTACTACTTGCCCAATTGGTAAGTGAAGAATTTTTCTGTCTTTATGCTCAATATTATTGTCGTCCAAGATAAATTCTCCTTTCATCCTCATTTTCATATGCTACTATATTCAATTACTCATTTTACAATATATGATATAATATACCATAATATCTATATACCAGCAAGGGATGAAAGTCCTAATTATTTATAATTCGATAGAAAATATTAATTAGCGTGAAAATTTGACAATTCCACTAGATGTATCAAGCGTACAGGTTAATCCTAAGGGTATAGTTGCAGTTGGATAACAGTGTCCACACTTCACATTTGATATCACAGGAATCTTCATATCTGCGAAATATTCTTGTAAGAAATCATCAATCGTATACCTATCATTGTCTTCCTTACTGCATTCTGAGAAATCACCAATCAAAACACCTGCTAGCTGATTAAAGATATGCAATAGACGCAATTGATCTAACATTCGATGTATTCTAGGTATAGACTCATAGATATCTTCGATAAACAATACCTTGTTATGAAAATCAGGTGCGTAAAAGGTACCAAGAAGATTAATTAACAAAGCAAGATTTCCTCCAATTACGGTTCCTTCACAAGTTCCGGGTGCCAGCACCTTCATGGGCTCTGACACTGGATTTTGATGGTATAACTCGGTATTCATAGAAATTGCTGCTTCAAAACTACTTCTTGTATAATCATCATAGTGCTCTAACATATTAGAAGATACCATTGGTCCATGATATGTCACCATATTACAAAGAGTAGAAAAAGCTACGTTTAAATTCGTAATATCACTATAACCCACAAAAATCTTTGGATTTCTTGCTATTAGCTCATAATCCAGTAATTCCATGATTTGAGAACTCCCATAACCTCCTCGTATGCAAAAGATGGCTTTTACCGAGGGGTCTGCAAACATCGAATTAATGTCATCTGCTCTTTGTTCAGGACTTCCTGCCAGGTAACCATGGTATGCTTCATAACAGGCTCTTCCTACCTTTACCTCATATCCCATACTTTCTACAAATGCTTTACAGGCTAGAACCCTCTCATGTGATACAGGAGAAGAAGGGCAGACAAGCCCCACAGTATCCTTGGGTTTTAATGGCTCTGGCACTATCATAATTTTGTTACTCCCCTTTCTTCCTTTCGTTTACTATCAAAGAAAATAAAATTATCAATGGCAGTTAAAATATCTTGAAACACCTCACGAGGTGCTAAATTCACATATTCCGTTAATAGCTTATTCAGCGTTTCCCCTTTGTATTTACCATAAAAGATATCAAATAAATTATGACCTCTTACATATATTTTGATCAATTCGAAGTTTCGCTCTAAGTCTTCTTTAGATTCTATCTTGATTTTTGTCAAATCCAACATTCTTTTTACACTACTTAAGCGATGAAGATACTCGGTGTACTTGTCATAGAGAATATCAAAGAAGTCCGATGGCTTGTCAATCACACCAATCTTAGACATAATCTCTGGCTCCAAGAAGTAATTCTCAAAGGAATAATACTTAAGTATTAATACATGACGTTCGCATACCCTAGGAAGATTGTGCAAATCTTCCCTTTCCCTGCTTTGATAATAGCTACAGAGCTGATCTTTTAAAACCTTGGCATCTTTTCCATCCCCATCTCGGATCATCAAGAATGAATCCTTTAGGTAGAGTTTATTGATATATTTTAAATTTGCATAGGTTTTAATATTCGTACAGCTATTGGTTGCAATAATTGCTATTCGCTGTAGCATTCCATCTTCATCATAAATCTCAGAATAATAGCGTTTTAATAAAATTGGTAATCGGCTGCTATCTTGTTTTCCCTCTACGATAAAAACAAAGCTGACATTCATTAGGTCATTGGCAGAATATCCAAGATCATTGAGAATCTCATCAATATCTGTCTGCTCCTTAATCACAGTATCATAGTTTTCATCTAATATCACTTGCCTGATTTGCTTGGAGTTAAAATTAAATAGTAAGTTTGGTGAATGTGTAGAGAAAATAACCTGATTTTTCTTCGCCAATCTGTATAAGATCTCGCTTGCTGTCTTTTGCAATTGAGGATGAAGATATATTTCAGGATCTTCCATCATAATAATACTTGATATACTGCTTTCCTCACTGGTATAGGCCTCTAGCAAGGATAGAATATAAATACTCTTCATGCCCGCGCTCATTTCCAGCAAAGATCCTTCTACATTACGTTCCTGGTTAATAATAACCGTATCCATATGAAGTAATTTATCAATATCAAAGTTAACTTCATATCTTATGCTTTGCTCTCTTTCACTATTTCTTCTAAAATTAGCGTTAAGCTTCTCTAAAAAGGAATCTACATTCAAGTGATAAAGTTGATAAGCCAGCAATTTGCTAGTCTCATTAATGGTCAAATCCATAGCTTTCTTTTTTTCAATCATACCAATGCACTGAAAGCAATGATTACATGGCTTCTTCAAATCGAATATACATGCATTCTGTCTTAAGTGCTGCAATGTCTTTGCACCTTGTGCCATAAAGATATCATTTTGAATTTCTTCCACATTTCTTGAGTAATCTATGTAATGAATCTTAGGTAGAATTTCTAGTATATAGCGGTTATTCTTATGAAGCTCATCGGAATAACGAAAGACTCCATCATGATTGACAGTGTAAGTAAATGTAAAAGATCCCTCCTGAAAGGATGGTAATTTCCGTTTAAATTCCTGCAACCAGGCATCATATCTCTTATATTTACTTACAGCACCAGACTGATGATAAAGCATAAGGTCCTCATCGTTTATCTCCAAGGTCATCTTAATTTTAATATTACCTTCCTTCGAGTAGAAGTCACTTGCTTGAATCTGATACTTTTGTGTAACTGATAAAATAGCATCGAGAATTGTAGTCTTACCAGTGCTGTTCTTCCCAACGATAATCAAGGCTTTTTCAATATTCTTAATCGAAAGGTTTTTAATACTTTTAAAATTTTTAATTTCAAGTTCCTTGATTCTCATAGCTTACCTCCACGTTCTATCTGTAAAAGTGCTTTTCATATTATTATATTGTAACGGACACTTTTGGTTTATTCAATGCTTTTAGATTTTATGTGTTATATCTTTCCTTATACATAATACCCTGCCTGAGCCCGGAACATAGTAGCATAGATTCCTTCCTCATACCCGATTAGTTCCTCATGTGTCCCATACTCCTTGATATGATCTTCTGCAAACACAGCAATACGATCACAGAACTTGCAGGAAGATAAACGGTGGGATATATAGATAGCTGTTTTACCACCAACTAAGTCATTGAATTTTCGATATATTTCATACTCTGCCATGGGGTCCAAGGCAGCAGTCGGTTCATCTAGAATAACGATTGCTGCGTCCTTATACATAGCACGGCTGATGGCAAGCTTTTGCCTTTGTCCGCCGGACAGTTCTGTTCCCTTCTCATCAAAACTCTTATAAATAATGGTATCCAGACCATTCTCCAGCTTCTCAGCGTCTTCATATATTCCGCTATATATACCCTCATAAGCTTCTTTTATAGTATAATATTTTATCACAAATATTGCTAATAAGATATAAAAGAATCAAGAACAAAAGTGTGCTTCGCACACTCTCGCGATAACGTGAACGAGCGGTGAAAAACCTGTGTTTTACACAGATTTTTCACCGCTCGCAAGCTAATATCTACTTAATCTATTCCTTAATCTCAGCAGTCTGAAGAATTACTTCTTTGGAGTAGGATTCCATTCCTCTTTCCACCATGGAAAGAATCTCTTGTTTGTTTTTTAGTCCAACTGTTTTATGAATGATTTTTCCATCCTTGATTAGAGTTAGCATAGGAATGCTTCTTACCATCTGTTGGGCTGCTAGATCTGGCTCTTCATCCACGTTAATCTTGCAGATTTTAAGATCCTTTGCCTCTGCTGCTACCTGCTCTAAGATTGGAGAAAGCATCTTACACGGTGAGCACCAGGGTGCCCAATAATCCACCAAAACAAATCCTTCTTCTTCTAATATCTCCTCTGTATATGTTTTCTTTGTAATGTGTTTTATACTCATCTGAAATCCCCTTTCAAGTTGTTTATAATAATCTTTAATATTACTATACTTTATTCTATTGGGAATTTCTGTAACTGAGTCACAAAATATTAAGATTTTTTACTTTATTGCTTGTATTCATTTTTTATGACATCACAGGCTGCTTTTTGATAGACACTATATCCGTCATTATCAAACGGATAGTCATATACATTCGATACCCAATCCCAACAGGCAAAACCTTCTACAAACTTTCTCTTTCTACAGGCATTAAACATAGCTTGGTAGTATCGTGCTTGCTCATCTTCATCCTTAGGTCCTACAAACGTCCAGTCATTTGGTATATCCGCACTTCCTTTTCTGCAAGGGCATCCGCACTCTGCGAAGAAAAAAGGCTTGTCAAATTTACCTACCACCGCCTCAATCCGATCTAAGTTCTGTTCCCATTCATTGATTGGATAATAGCCACTAGAAGAGATTACATCAACTGCATCCCACCAGCTAATCTCAGTTTCTTGGTATTTATCCGTATTGTATGTAATTACTCCCTGATAAACAGTGCGCACTTTCTCAATCAAAGCTCTCCAATACGCCTCTTTTCTCTCAGTCTGAACTAACTCGCAACCGATGATTAACATTTCACAAGCGGTCTCTTGTGCAATCTTAGCATAATGTAAGATATATTCATTATAACTTTCAAACCATTTACTCCACTTAGGTTCACATACCACTTCTAAATCAAAGAAGTTAATATGCGCTCTCCAAACGCCGTTACGACAATTAAGCATAGGCTTTAGGATGACTCTTAGGCCTAAACTCTTTGCATAATCAATCATGGTAACTAGTTCCTCATCCGTTGGCATATGATCTCCAACATAATCGATCTGTTCGGACTGAGGCGTATCCTGTAAGGCAGCAATTGCTAAAACAATCGTATCACATTGAGTGCTTTCATAAAGTAAACGTAAGGACTCCTTTGCTTTATCTCCCGCAAATGTTTGATTTTTACTTGCTACTAATCGATAGGTAAATCCCTTAATATAGTTCATAGTAACCTCTTTTCCTGATGTTAGATTTAATACCTTGATACTATTATATCCTCTAAAGTTAACTCAAAGTCAAGACATTCTTATTGCAGTATCTTGACCTAAATAATGATATATGCTAAGGTTTACATACAGTTTAATACATAAAGGAGATACACTATGATCTATACAATCCGCCAAGCTTCTCAGATGACTGGCTTAACAGAACATACCTTACGTTATTATGACCGGGAAGGACTTCTTCCCTTATTGTCACGTTCCGAAAGCGGTATTCGTTTATTTTCGCAAAATGACATTGATTGGTTGGGTTTGATTTGTTGTTTAAAAAGTTCAGGAA
>JAEYWQ010000399.1 GCA_023428885.1 Bacillota bacterium | reverse complement strand
TATTATATGGTATTATGAAAATATTGTCAAACTTTAAATCGGTAGCCTACACCCCAGATTGTCTCGATATATTGAGGTTTTGATGTATTGGCTTCAATCTTTTCTCGAATTTTTTTTATATGAACTGTAACGGTAGCAATATCTCCAATAGACTCCATATCCCAGATTTCTTGGAATAATTCTTCCTTAGTATACACATGATTTGGATTTTGTGCTAAGAATGTTAACAGATCAAACTCCTTGGTTGTAAAAGCTTTTTCTTCTCCGTTAATATATACTCGTCTGGCTGTCTTGTCGATTTTTATCCCACGAATCTCAATCACTTCATTTTCCTTGATCCCGGAGCCTAATAAACGCTCATAACGAGCCAGATGAGCCTTAACTCTAGCAACTAACTCACTAGGGCTAAATGGCTTGGTCATATAATCATCTGCTCCTAAGCCTAAACCACGAATTTTATCAATATCATCCTTTTTCGCGGATACCATAATCACAGGTATGTTTTTTTCCTGTCGTACTCTTTTACATATTTCAAATCCATCCACTTTTGGTAACATCAAGTCCAAAATAATTAGCTTGAATTCTCCTGTTAATGCTTTCTCAAGACCGGTATCTCCAGAATTATCAATTGTAACATCAAAACCTGATAATTCTAGATAATCCTTTTCCAATTCCGCAATGGACTGCTCGTCTTCTATAATTAATATTTTTTCCATACAAACCTCCTTATGAGATAATTAATCCTTTAAGTTATATTTTAATTCTTTTCTCATTTTCGATAACTTATTTTCACGAATCATCTTCTCCGTCCACTTCATAACAGTAAAGTATATGGTCGTTCCTTTTCCTAATTCACTGCTTGCACGTATAGATCCGCCATGCTCTGTAATAATCTTTTGAACAATGGCAAGACCTAAGCCACTTCCACCTTTTTGTGAATTACGGGAGGCATCAGCACGATAGAATCGTTCAAAGATATTAGGTAAATCCTTTTCTCCAATTCCGCTACCATTATCCTCAATCTCGACCTGAACAAACTCTGCCTGCTCCGTTACACGAATGCTGATCTTTCCTTCTACTTTATCCATATATTTTACTGAGTTACCGATAATGTTATGAATTGCTCGCTTTAGCTGTTCCTCATCCACAATTACCTTGCAGCTGCCCGTAATGTGATTTTCATACTTTAAGCTTATATTTTTAACCTCTAGCTCAAAACTCAAATCTTCTACACAGTCATTAAAATAATCCGTGATTTCAACAAGTTGAAAATTATATGCTAAAGAATTATTATCTAACTTTGCAAACATGGATAATTCATCCACAAGAGCTGACATGTCGTTTGCTTTCGTATAAATCGTTCGTATATAACGATCCAACTTTTCTGGACTATCTGCAACTCCATCAATAATACCCTCTGCATACCCTTTGATTGTAGTTAAAGGTGTTTTTAGATCATGGGAAATGTTACTTAATAGTTCGCGAGAGTTGGTTTCGTACTGCATCTTTACCTCAATGAGCTCTTTTAAGTGAATTCTCATCTCTTCAAAATCATCAAATAGCTCTCCAATCTCATCATAAGTCTGTATACGGATGGAATAATCTAAGTTTCCCTCCTTCATCTCTTTGGTAGCACGCTTTAAAATATTCAAAGGATGTATAATGCTTCGGTATAGCCATAAAACCAAGATAGCTGCGGTAAGCATAATGATTAATATAAAGGATATTACTGCTTGTACTGCAACTTCTTTGATCTGAGGAACCACATTATTCATATCCGTAATAACGAAGATAACCGCCTGTGAACCATCCGCGCTGTTAAATACTTGCTGTTTTATCAGATATGGATGCTTTCCTCCTACATATACCCCTCCATCTACTTCCGTATTATAGCCTCCACAGAGAAAAATACTATTCTGTATGGTATGGTATTTTTCCACATTTCCATTGTATAGAATATCATCTCCTTTTTTTACAACAAGGAAAGAGTATTTATCCTTTAACTCATTATTTAATGTATCCAGAAATGCACTATCTTCTAATAGACTTGGTGTAGTTTCAGAGTATAATTTGATTCGATTAAATGCATCACGCGTAACACGATTTAAAATCTGAATTGGATTTGTAAATGCCTGTACTGTATCAACTTCCACATCATAGGCCTTTTGTATTGAAGTCAACTGACGTGAAACAATTGCCTTCCCCAACATTAAAATAAGTAACATCGGAAGGACAATTATAATAAAAAAGGACATTTTTAAACGATTTTTTAATTTCACAACTGTCCTCCTTGTAGGGTTCTGTGTAACTTAATGTCTATATTATACCATATTATTCTATTGCATACACCTAAAGTAACTATGAAGTTTCTAAAGAATACGGGAACAAAGTGCCTTTGTTCTTCACAGGAAATTCAAAGCAACTTCCTGTCACTTTGTTCCGCGCGGGAAGCTGCGCATCATACCCTAAGGGCTTTTTAATCAATAGGAAATACGATATATTGATTAAAAAAGGGTGGCGATAATATGCCACCCTTTTGCCTTTTATAGATATTTCTTTAAATCGTCAACTTTATCTAACTTTTCCCAAGGTAAATCCAAGTCATTGCGACCAAAGTGACCATATGCTGCGGTTTGTTTATAGATAGGTCTTCTTAAGTCTAACATCTTGATGATACCAGCTGGGCGTAAATCAAAATGTTCACGCACAATCTTAGTCAATTCTTCGTTATTGAGTTTTCCTGTACCAAAGGTATCTACCATAATTGAAGTTGGTTGTGCAACACCAATTGCATAAGATAATTGGATCTCACACTTGTCTGCGATACCAGCAGCTACGATATTCTTTGCAACATATCTGGCAGCATAAGCAGCAGAACGGTCCACCTTGGTGCAGTCCTTACCTGAGAAAGCACCACCACCGTGACGTGCATAACCACCATAGGTATCAACAATAATTTTACGTCCAGTTAAGCCGGAATCTCCGTTTGGTCCACCAATTACAAATCGTCCAGTTGGATTGATAAAGTACTTTGTATTTTCATCTACCATATGCTTTGGTAGTACAGGTTCAAATACATACTTCTTAATATCTGCATGAATCTGTTCCTGAGAAACCTCTGGATCATGCTGGGTGGATAAGACAACTGCATTTAGATGAACTGGTTTACCGTACTCATCATACTCTACCGTAACCTGAGACTTACCGTCCGGACGAAGATAACTTAGGGTTCCATCTTTTCTAACTTTAGTTAGTTGTCTTGTTAAGCGATGTGCTAATGAAATAGGATATGGCATAAATTCCTCTGTTTCATTTGATGCATATCCAAACATCATACCCTGATCACCAGCACCGATTGCTTCTATATCATCATCACTCATTGTGTGCTCTTTTGCTTCTAAGGCTTTATCAACACCCATTGCAATATCTTTGGACTGTTCATCCAAAGCTACAATAACACCACAGGTATCCGCGTCAAACCCATATTTTGCACGATCATAACCTATCTCACGTACAGTATCTCGTACTAATTTTTGAATATCTACATACCCATTTGTTGTAATTTCACCCATAACAAGGACTAAGCCTGTTGTAACAGCTGTTTCACAAGCAACACGGCTCATAGGATCCTGCGCTAACATAGCATCCAAAACAGCATCCGAAATCTGATCGCACATCTTATCTGGATGTCCTTCTGTTACAGATTCCGAGGTAAATAATAATTTGTTATTCATATTTTCTCCTTTCGAAAAACACAAAAAGTCCGCATAAGCGGACTTGATTTATTAATCAAATCCTCTTATTGTTCGATTACTCGCTCAACTTGGCACCTTCCACAATAAGGGGGTTGCCGTGACTTCACTGAGTCTTTACTCTCCGTCACTCTGAATAAGAGAAATATATTTATGAACTTATCGTACTTTTTGTTCTTACAAGACAACTATTTCTTGTATCACTAGAATACATAAGAACCATATAATTGTCAAGATAAAAAACTTTCTAGCAATTTAGGCAACAGTTGCAGTATATCCGATTTCCTCCAATTGAGTAATTGCATTCTTAACTTCATCATCCTTTGCATCAATTGTAACTGTTTTATCTTCTAACGAGATTGTATGCTTAATGGATAAGCCAGTTAATAAATCACCAATACTCTTTACACAATGATTACAGCTCATATCTTCAATTTTTAATGTAGTCATGGCTTCTATCTCCTTTATTATATTATGTTTTTTAGTGTACCTAAATACTCATTGAGTTAAGGTATCAACACAATAGCACTCTTCTTCTATAATGTCAATATTTTTGTATCATTTGACTTTTTTTCATGAATCTATTATTATGATTTTAGTGAAAATAACCGATATATATATTAATAATCCAGCTGCAAAGGAGAGCCCATGAAAACCGCTAAAGTCCCAGTTAGTCAATTAGTGCCTAATATGATAGTAGCTAGTAGCGTTTATACCTTTAATAATCAATTACTTATCGAATCAGGTACATGCCTAACAGATAAGATCATTACTCGTCTTAAGTTCTACTCCATTGACTTTGTACGAATTAAAGTTGCAGATGATAAAGCTGATGCCCTACCAGAAGTACCTTTAAAGGTAGATTCTTATCAAGTAAAGTTAAAAGAGACTAATGAATTCAAACAATTTAATCAAGCACTGATCCAATTAACAGATAGCATGAAAATTACCATGGATCGAATAGTTGAGACTTCCAAAACTCCCGATGTTTATGCTCTCTATGATTCAGTGAATGAAGTTATATCATATAGCCGCAATGGCCTTCATATCTTTGATATGTTACACTGCATGCGTGATTATGACGACCAGACATATGTTCACTCTGTGAATGTAGCCATTATATGTAAGGTTCTTGGCTCCTGGTTACATTTTACACCAAAAGATCTTGAGACCCTTACCTTATGCGGGTTACTTCACGACATTGGAAAGCTCACCATTCCTTATGATATTATATCAAAACCTGCTAAATTAACAGAAAATGAATACACTACGGTGCAAGAACATTCCTTACGCGGTTATAATATCTTACGTCCCTTAGATATTAATATTCATATCAAAATGGCTGCTATGCTTCACCATGAACGTACCGATGGATCAGGTTATCCTTTGGGCTTAAAAAGTGACCAAATTGATAAATTTACAAAAATCGTAATGATTGCAGATGTATATGATGCTATGACTTCGGCTCGTGTATATCGTGGTCCAGTTTGTCCATTTGAAGTAATTGCAACCTTTGAAGCAGAAGGCCTTTCAAAATATGATCCAAAATATATGATAACATTTTTAGACCATTTAGCCAAACTTTATCTACATAGTTCGGTTCGCTTAAGCGATAATCGAGAAGGGCAAATTATCCTCATGAACCGTAATTCCTTAGCTAAACCAGTAGTAAAAGTAGGAGAGAATATTATTGATTTATCCACTCATAACGATTTATCTATTACAGCAATCATTTAATTATTAGTATAAATGCAGCTCTTTTGGAAAGATGAGTCAGCAAGCTCTTCACGTGTCTGAATGAAAAGGGTGTCATCGATAAATATCAATGGCACCCTTTATTTCTTAAAATCAACCGATCTTTAATTTAATCTTACGAATTTCTTTTTCATCTTCTGAGTCCACTTTTTCCATTGATGCACCTAACTCACGCAACTTCATTTCAAAGTTTTCATACCCTCGTTCTACATATTCTACTTGCTCTACAATTGTAATTCCCTCTGCAGCAAGACCTGCAATAACTAAAGCAGCACCTGCCCGTAAATCAGAAGCACCTACGCTTGCTCCTGTTAATTCTGAAACACCTGTGATGATAGCAGTATTGCTCTCCACTTTTATGGAAGCTCCCATACGAACTAACTCATCTGCATATTTAAATCGATTTTCGAATATACTTTCTGTTACAATACTTGTCCCGGAAGACAATACTAAAACTGCAGTAATCTGTGGTTGCATATCAGTCGGAAATCCAGGATATGTTAAAGTTTTAACTTGAGTGTGCCCAAGTCTTTTCGTTGCAACAACCCGAACTGCAT
>JAEYWQ010000358.1 GCA_023428885.1 Bacillota bacterium | reverse complement strand
GTTATCCGCTGATGAGTATCGGGAATATGTGCTTCGGATGATGGATGAGGATGAATTTGAATTTACCTTTGATGTTGAACTAGTTAGTACCATGTCAAGTGATGCAAATTATGATAAATTAAGTAATACCCTTTTATATCGACAAATCATTGCTGGCATCTTCGCTATGTTATTATCCTTCGTGGTCTTGTTTTCCTTCACCTATGTGTGTATGGAAAAAGAGCAGGGGATTTCACGAAGAAAACGACTCAGTTTAAATAACCGTGTGGCAGAGCATCTTGGAACTGTCATGACGGTACTCCTATTAGCAGGATTGCTTTGTATCATTTTTGTATCCTGTATTTGCTACTATGCAAAAGCGGATTATGCATTTTGGCCTTTGTTAAGACTATCCTTAACCTATGCATTGCTGATGTCCTTAATCTTTATTGTCTTGGTTCGACTCACCAAAGGTGTGATTTCTTATCAGATGATAGGAGCAGTGATAATACTAATCTTAGGTATGTTAGGTTTCTTTACCATGATTGAAGGTCTTGTTTTCAATAATCTTATAAATGCATTAGAAAATACACCGAATGGGTGGTTTATTCGAAGGTTTGTTGATATAATAGTGAATACGTAATTTGGATGATGGTGTTATTCTTGATTCGATTGGAAAGATATCATCACTCATTCTCAGAACTTGGAGGCAAGATATGATAAATCGAAAACAAATGGAACATGATATTATGAATCATCAACAGCTAGAAGTGGTGTTACCACAGGTGCTGAATATGATATCTTCTGATTATTATGGGTATTCTGCCCTGCAGTTTACCATGAATTATTATAATTATTATGAAATGTCAACTCAGTGTGCAATGCCTGAGATTGATGAGAAATTCAGAATGCTTGATGCAATTGCAAAGAATACCATATTTGCTAGTTTTGATGGTGCAAAACGAGAAGTGGCAATTGGTCAAATCGATACCCTTCGCAATGAGATTATTGATATCATGCAAAGCTTAACAGAACTTACTGATGAATTTGCAATATATGAATATGTGTTAAATAGGCTAGAGAAGAACTACGAAGAAGAAATGATTGATGTAGATAATGATACTGTTACCAAAGACATTATGCAAAGTATCTTCTCTGATCAAGATCAGATGCTAATAAACACTAGAATTCGATCCATGTTATCTCAGTTACCAATCCGAATGACCAAGCAAAAATTCTTTGATATGCTTCGTGACAGTTTATCTATCTATGAAGGCAGTGATATATCTTCTGTCAGAGATTATCTATACATGATTCGCTGTGCAGCTGGTCTGTTAGGAAGCAAGATGAAGGCAACGGACAAGCCACATAATGCGAGTCTGCAGGAGTTATATGCTTATCATAAGCAGTTAGAAAGTCTTGATGTAACAGCCTTAAGTCAGGAAGAGTTTCAGAAAGCACAAGGAGTTTTATCTTTGGCGGTGGAGAAGATTCAAAGTGCTACTGATCGATATTTCTCCTTACAAGAGCTAGTGAATGCATTCTACTGTATGTTATTAAATCAACCATATGCATCCATGGAAGTTGACCAGGAAGTAGCAGCACTGAAGGTAATTACTGAAGCAATCTCAACAGCAATCAGTGCACAGAGTAAGGAAAGTGTGGAAGATGAAATTGCAGATTTATTTGAGTGTACCGAGGGGAAATTAGAAAGGTATATTCAATTCCTTAGTAAAGACGAGAGCTTACTAGAAAGTATTGAGAACTTCGACAGGGATCTCATAGCCTCCTTGATGTTGGATCACCAGCTTTCTAGTCTTAGTTTATCAAAACTTCTGACATCTAACAGCGTATTTATTGACCTTAATACACAGTCAGAGGATGGAAAGGCAGACAGGGCTAAATTAGATCAAATTTATGAGGAATTGGTAATGGAATTTACCAAAGCCTTGGAGAGAAAGAATAAGTTGTATAATCGTGCCATCATAGCAGCTACCCTTCGTGAAATGCCAGTCCTATTTGGCTCTATGGAGGAAGTTCGTGATTATATCAAGAATTCTTTATCTGGCTGCCATGATATAGCAGAAAAACTGGCATCCATCGAATTGTTTTTTGCTGCCATTGAATAAACGCTGTATTTTTATGGCAAAGCTGTGATATAATTAGTAAATGTGAGAGATATTACAAGATATGTGTTGCATTAAAGCCATGAGGCTAAATTGTAACAAGTTCATTCTTCTTATTACATGTTTTTGTGGTGAAAGGTTGCATCCTATGATTGTTTGGAATGAAAAGCTATATTTCGGTGTGTCTATCAAGAAGAAGCACCGTCGATTAATAATGTCAATCAAGCGAGGGAAGCTTACGAAGGGCCTATATTGCATTACGTTTGCGTCTAATGAGAATAATCTATTTGATATACTGCCAGCCAATGAATTATTATTTCCTCACTATAAAAACTGCGAGGTACATATCCTTGGCTTAGCGGGGGGGAAAGAAGAAGCAGCCTTACTTGTTCGTGATATGATAGTGGATGTTTACCGCGCAACCAAAGATTTTAAGGTTCGTGAGTTTTTTACATGATAGGAAATTCCTCTTATTTTTTGTTATGATTAAGTGAGAAACATACTGTCTCACTTTCAAGAATAATAGAAGGGAAACGAGAATATGCTCAATATTTTGTTCGTCATCTTAAAGATTCTTGCAATTATTATAGCAAGTATTCTCGGCTTGCTTTTATTTCTGCTGTTGGTTATACTCTTTGTGCCGATTCGCTATCGTGCCGATGTTAGAAAAAACGATGAGATTGTAATCAAAGCAAGAGTGAATTGGCTCCTTCGCATTGTGTTTGCCCGTATCTGGTTTATTAATCAACAACTCCATCTTAGACTAAGGGTCTTTGGCATCTGTATCTATGATAATCTAAGACCTAAAAAAGAGAAGAAAGTAAAGAAATCTTCTCCCAATCTGAAAAAAAGCAGAGTTAAGAAAAAGAGGAAGAAAGATCGGGAAAAAACACAGGACTTGCTAACTCAAGTTAAGGAGTCAAGAACTCAAGTAGAGGAGTCGAATACTCAGATAGTAGAAACTAAAGTGCTTAAAGTAACCGATCCGCGAAGTGAGCTTAATGTAAAAATTGAAGTAACTCCTGAAGAAGCACAAGAAAAGTTAGAAGAGTCAAAGATAGATCACACACTTCAGCAAGGCACAATTCCATCAGAAAGCAATGGTCGTAAGGAGTCAATAGATCATAAACAAATTTCACAAGAAGGAAAAGTTTATAGGATATTTTCTAAGATTAAAGCCTTCTTTGGTAAAATTAAGACTATTTTACTTAAGTTTTTTGGTCTTGGAGCTAAGATGAAACGTCTTCTTTACAATATGAAAGCTAAGTTAAAACATTTAAGGAATATCATCAAAGGTCTTTGGGATAAGAAGAATAAGATTACCACTTTTTTAAAGGATGAAATTAACAAAGCTGGAATTAAGCTGGCATTACGTCAGGTTTTTATGGTATTAAAGCATTGTGCTCCAAAAAAAATTAGTGGCTATATACGATATGGTACCGGAGATCCTTGTAGTACTGGTGAATCATTTGCAATAGCAGCACTATTTTATGGAAAGTATGGTAATTCATTAAAGCTTGTGCCTGATTTTGATGATGAGGTACTAGAAGCAGAAGTTATGGTGAGGGGAAGAATAAGAATCTTTTCTTTACTAATAATAGGAATAAAGTTGATACGCGACAAGAACTTTAGCAAGTTGTTGAAAAACGCGAAACAATTAAAGGAGGAGTTATAATGGCAGAGCAGAATTTTAATCAAACAGTAGAATCACTGTTTAAAGGGATGGATTCTTTTCTAACGACAAAAACCGTTGTAGGGGAAGCTGTTAAGTTTGAAGATGGAACGATTATTTTACCACTTGTTGATGTTACTTTTGGTGTTGGAGCTGGTGCTTTCACGAATGATAAGAAAAATAACGCAGGTGGAGCAATGGGCGGTAAAATCACACCTAGCTCTGTTCTTGTAATTCAAGATGGTAAGATTCGTCTGGTAAATGTTAAGAATCAGGATATTGTAACGAAGGTGATTGATATGGTACCAGACGTCATTGATCGTTTCTCCAAGGATTCAAAGAAAAAGAAAGCAGAGAAGGAAGTAGATGAAAAAGCATTTGAAATCTTGAATGGTGAAAATCAAGATTAGGAGCAATGTTGATAGGGATCGATAAAGAAAAAAGTTTGAAATTTGTCTTGCATTATTCGTCCAATTCTGTTAGAATGTTTACGTTGTAGGTCACAGTGTAATTTATGCACGATGCTGGTGCCCAAGTATGGAGCGCAAGGCCTAATTTAAATAAGGAGGTGCTTTTCGATGGCAAAATGTGCAATTTGCGATAAAGGTTCACTCTGGGGTAAGGCTATCAGCCATTCCAGAAGTCAGGTATCCGGAAGATGTAACAAGATGTGGAAATCTAACGTGAAATCCGTTCGTATTAAGGTAAACGGAGGAACACAGAAGATGTACGTATGTACTTCTTGTTTAAGAGACGGTAAAGTTGAACGTGCTTAATCCATATAAAGAGAGCACTGCTAGATGACGGGTACGTCAGTAGCAGTGTTTTTTTTGATTTGCGCGAAAGTAAAGTGAGCATTCAAATGACATAAGGAAATAATGCAGACACTTTCATTTATAGGAAAGTTAACTTAATTGCAAAAAAGGTTATATCCTAGAACTAAACAACCAATAATAATACAGATTGCAAGAAAGCCATTGGTGATGAAGAGCATGATCGTCATTCCGATCGCTATCCAGAATAAAATAAAACCGAGCATTTTTTTCATAAAGAGGCTCCTAAGAGAGAGGATGCTTTATACAAATATATGCATGGTTATCACAAAATGATGTAATAAAAAATATAATTATATAGATAAGCTTGAGAGTGATGAAAATATAGTTTCTTTTTTTGGTAAAAAAGGTTATAATATTAACATCATATAGAATTATTGTAATAGCGAATTGATTGGAGGGTTACGTATGAACGGAACGATGTTAACCAGTATGGGTGAAATCGCAATTGATACAGATGTAATCGCCAAATATGCCGGGTCAAGTGCAGTGGAGTGTTTTGGCGTTGTAGGTATGGCTTCTGTCAGTGTAAAGGACGGTTTAGCGAAGTTACTACGTCGTGAAAGTTTGAACCATGGCGTGAATGTGGTGATTGAAGATAACATGATTACAATAGATCTTCATATTATTGTATCCTATGGTGTAAGTATTTCAGCAGTTGCAGAGAATTTAATCAGCAATGTAAAGTATAAGGTAGAAGAGTTTGCGGGTCTTACAGTCGCAAGAGTAAATATTTTTGTTGAAGGCGTAAGGGTCATCGACTAGGCTTAAGGAGGAACGAAACAGTGACATTAAAGACGATTGATGCAAAATTGCTACAGAAGATGTTTCTAGCAGGAGCAAAGCGCATCGAAGCGAAAAAAGAATACATCAATGAGTTGAATGTATTTCCAGTTCCGGATGGTGATACTGGTACTAATATGACTTTGACAATCATGTCAGCGGCTAAGGATGTAGCTACGCTGTCAGCTCCAACTATGGAAGATTTGTCAAAGGCGATTTCAAGCGGTTCCCTTCGTGGAGCGAGAGGAAACTCAGGTGTTATTTTGTCTCAGTTGTTCCGTGGATTTACAAAGGAAGTAAAGGAACATAAAGAAATTAATGTAGTAATAATGGCAAATGCTTTTGCAAAGGCAGTAGAAACCGCATATAAGGCTGTTATGAAGCCGAAAGAAGGTACCATTCTTACGGTAGCACGCGGAGGTGCAGAGCGTGCTGCGGAATTAGTTTCAGAGACCAATGACTTAGTATATTTCGGAACAGAAGTAATCAAGCGCATGGAGGAAGTTCTAGCGTATACACCTGAATTGTTACCTGTACTAAAAGAAGCAGGTGTAGTAGACTCTGGAGGGCAAGGTCTTCTTGAAATAGTTAAGGGTGGCTTTGATGCTATGCTTGGCAAAGAAGTTGATATTGAGATTATACCAACTACTGCAAGCGCTCCAGTTGTACAGAAAGTAGATACACAAAATATTGCAACCGCAGACATTAAGTATGGTTACTGTACAGAATTTATTATCATGCTCGAGAAAGAGTATACCATGAAGACTGAGCATGAATTCAAAGGATATTTGGAATCCATTGGTGATTCTATCGTTGTGGTATCCGATGATGATATTGTTAAAGTACATGTACATACGAATGATCCTGGTCTTGCGATCCAGAGAGCACTTACGTATGGTTCTCTAACAAAGATAAAAATCGATAATATGCGTGAAGAGCATAATGAAAAATTAATTTTAGAAGCTGAAAAAGCTGAAACTTCAGCGAAAGTATCAGAGGAAAAGAAAGTGGCACCTAGAAAGCCAGTTGGTTTTGTGGCAGTCTCCATTGGAGAAGGTATTAATGAAATCTTTACGGGACTTGGTGTGGATTACTTAATCGAGGGTGGTCAGACGATGAACCCTAGCACCGAAGATATGCTGAATGCGATCGAACAGGTGAATGCAGACACCATCTTTATCTTACCGAATAATAGTAATATTATTTTAGCTGCTCAACAGGCGAAAGACTTGACCGAAGATAAAGAAATTATTGTAATTCCATCTAAGACAGTTCCACAGGGGATTACCGCTGTGATTAATTATGTATTTGATAAATCTTCCGAAGAAAACCAGGCACGTATGATTGAAGAGATGGCACGTGTTAAAACAGGTCAGGTTACTTACGCTGTTAGAGATACCAGCCTGGACGGTAAGGACATCAAACAAGGAGATATCATGGGCATCGGAGATAAAACGATTCTTTCCGTTGGTTCTGATATCACAGAAACTACAATTGATTTAATCGAACAGTTAATTGATGAAGACTCTGAGTTGATTAGTATCTATTATGGCTCTGAAGTAACAGAAGAAGATGCTAATGTGGTAATGGAAGCAGTTGCCCAGAAACATCCTATGATTGATGTGGAAGTTCATATGGGCGGTCAGCCGATATATTACTATGTATTATCTGTAGAATAGTGGTTTAATGAAGACAGTCGGCAAGAAGCTGACTTTGTAGGAATAAGAAAGGACAATTTTAAGCAATTAAAATTGTCCTTTCTTATTTAACAGAAAATTGTGTCGTATTTCCTATTGATTAAAAATCCCTTCGGGCATGATGCGCAGCTTCGCGCGCGGAACAAAAGTGTGCGCTTACGTTAAACTACAT
>JAEYWQ010000318.1 GCA_023428885.1 Bacillota bacterium | reverse complement strand
GATTATCACAGCTATTGAGCAGTTAGAGGCTGGTGGAAGTACAGCGGGAAGCAAAGGAATCGAGACTGCATATGCAATTGCTGAGAAAAACTTTATTCAAGGAGGAAACAATCGTGTTATTCTAGCTACCGATGGGGACTTGAATGTAGGTATTACTAGTGAAAGTGAACTTACGGACTTAATCAGTAAAAAGAAGGAATCAGGAGTATATCTATCTGTGCTTGGATTTGGTACAGGTAATTACAAGGACAATAAAATGGAGGCCCTTGCCGATAAAGGAAATGGCAATTACGCTTATATTGATACTCTTCTTGAAGCCAGGAAGGTTCTAGTCGAAGAGATGGGAGCTACTCTGCTTACTGTTGCCAAAGATGTGAAGTTCCAGGTGGAATTCAATCCTAGCACAGTGAAAGGATATCGCTTGATCGGATATGAAAATCGATTATTAGCAACTGAAGATTTTAACGATGATAGCAAAGATGCAGGAGAGGTTGGAGCGGGTCATAGTGTCACAGTTTTATATGAAATTGCGCTCTCTGATTCTGAACTAGAGATTCCAGCGACAGAGTTAAAGTATCAAGACCAAGCTGCTAAGATGAAGGATGGTGAGCTCTTAACAGTAAGTATTCGCTATAAGAAGCCAGCAGAATCCACATCGATTCTTATGTCAGAAGTTGTTACATCACAAGATTTTACAGCCGAAATACCTAAGAACCTTAAGTTTGCAGCTGCTGTGGCTGAGTTTGGTATGCTACTTAGAGATAGTAAATTTAAAGGAAGCTCCTCTTATTCTGAGATCCAAAGGCTGTTGGCGGATGAGGATTTCTCACAGGATGAATATCGCAAAGAGTTTTTGCAATTAGTTCAGATTGCTGATGGGATGATAATGTATGTGGAATAAAGAGGGGAAATAGAGAATGCTGTAGAGGAGGATAAAGGCAATAAAGAAAATAAAGGGAATAAAGAAGATAAAGGGAATAAAGAAAATAGGAGGAGTTAGAGGAAGACAGGGAAGATAGAGGAATGAAGGGAGTATTAGATAGAAGGATATAACTAAAAAAATAGGTGTATTGGAATAAGGAGACTACTGGTAAAGTGTTAGATCAATATCAGTGGTCTCTATTCATTTAGAATAATGTATCCACCGTTATGTTTTTGGAGCCTTATGTATGATTTAAGCACGAGTAATAGATATCCGTTACAGGATTTTATCACAACTTGGAAATTATATCTATGATATAAAATACTATAATTTTAATTAGATATTTATAAAAATAGTATTGACAAAGTAGTGCTATCTAAATATAATAAGAAATGTAATTAGATATCAGTCAAAATAAAATAGAAAATAGATACATAATAAAAAGAGGTGAAAAAGTATGGACATTAATTTAATAGGAAAGTTAGTAAAGGCAAGCGGGGTCAAAGAAGGAGAAGTAGTATTAGTTCATTACTGGGGGGAGGACAATCATATTGAGCTTATGCATAACTTTGCAACAGCTGTTGCGGAGTTAGGAGCATCTCCTATCACCCTGCAGCAATCCAGAGAGCACAACAGCAGACTTTTTAGTGTTGCGACCGAAAATAGTTTTGGAGATAAGTACTTTTCCTTGTTTGAACACTTGGATGCAGTCTTGGACGTATTTGTTTATCAACCAGTAGTATTGAATCACAAACTTCCTGAAGAACAGATGGATTTATACAAAGTATATATGAGAAGGCTTTTCCAAAACTTGATGAAGGCAAGCCGATTTACACAAATTCGTATTCCTTCCATGGAAAATGCACAGGAAAGCAACTTAGATCCTGAGGAATATATGAAGCGTATGGAATTGGCATATGACATTGATTATGCAAGACTAGAGGAAGACTGTGAAAAAAAAATTAGTGAACTGAAGGTTGCAAAGCAGATTGTACTTCATACAGGAGAAGACTGCAGATTAACATTAACAACAGCAGGAAGAGATTGGATTGCTGATTGTGGTGATGGTGATATGCCATGTGGTGAAGTATATATAGCACCAATGGAAGAAGAAAGCAACGGTAGAGTTTACTATGAAAAATTATATCTTGAGGATGTAGGTGTGATTGATCAAGTTATCCTTACAGTGGAACATGGTATAGTAACAAGCAGTAATCACGAGAGTGTGAATGAATTTTTGAATCGCTTAACAAAGGAGGGCAGAGTAGTATGTGAACTGGGATTTGGCATGAATGAACATGTAACCAGTCTATGTGGCTACACTTTATTAGATGAGAAGATGTGTGATACTTTTCATATTGCAATTGGGGATAATACAATGTTTGGCGGTAAAAATAATGCAGAGTTGCATATGGATCTTGTCGGAACTGCTAGGGTGGAAGTTATTTTGTAAACTTATCTTAAGTATAATAGGTAAGAGTGAATTATAGTAAAATTCAGATAGAAAATAAGAAGATATAATTATCTGGATATAAAATGAAGTATACAGATGATGACAAGGGGACAGGATTAATGATACTTTTTCGTATTAGCAATCCGTCCCTTTGTCAAATTCCATCGTAACTATAAACAAAAAAAAAACATTAACATTATGGAGTCAGACTAAGAATCAAACACTAAATGTTCGTCTCTGGCTTAATATATTTCATTATCATCTGTGCAACTCTATACTTAGAGTAAGAAAACATCCTAGCTATAATTATGAGACAAACTCATGATAGATCAAGGTCGTTATTGCGCTAGCTATATAACATAGAAAACATGATAATACATAAGTTATGAGTTGACCTCTAATAGTAGTTCACAGAGTTGATGATAGCTAATGCCAGCAGCTGCGGCCTCTTGCGGCAGTAAACTGGTTGGAGTCATACCAGGCAAGGTATTTGCTTCTAGACAGTAATACTCATTCTTATCATTTAAAAGAAAGTCAATTCTGGAATAAAATCCGAGGTGTAAGATCTCGTGGATCTTTATTGCTATAGACTGCATAGCTTTGCAGATGGAATCCTCAAGCTGCGCAGGGCAGATTTCACTGGTCATGCCTGCCTGATACTTATTAGCGTAGTCGTAAAAACCTTCCTTTGGAATAATCTCGATTGGAGGAAGTGCCTTACCATTAAGAATACCAATGGAAAATTCACGACCAACAATTACTTGTTCAAACATTACACGAGCTTCATAGATGCGAGCATAGTCCAGAGCTGCTTCTAGTTCTTGTCTAGTATTGACAATTGAGACACCAACACTGGAACCACAGCTACATGGTTTGATTACACAAGGAAGTGAAATTAAATTCATATCGAAATCCTTGCTAGTGATATCCTTTACTAACCAATCAGGCGTCTGAATCCCTGCAGCTTTCATCAATATCTTCGATAAATCTTTGTCCATGGCAAGAAGGCTACCAATGTAACCGGTACCAGTATAAGAGATACCGTACATATCAAGAAGGGCTTGTAACTGACCATTTTCACCTACGGAACCGTGCAAAGCAAGGAAAACCTTGTCAGCATATCTACATAATTCGATAACATTCTTACCGATTAAAGCATCGCCATTTCCGGATTTCAACTTTAAAGTAAGTAAATCAGGCTCGGATTTTGGTACTATGTATTCATAACTTCTTCCATCGGTATGACTTCGGAATAATTTATCAGGTGTAGAAGGAAGATCAATTCCTAGGTAGAGATCCAATAATAAAACGCGATAACCATTTTCCATCAGCGCATTGGCAATCAAACTGCCTGAGCATAAGGAGACGTCTCGTTCGGGACTCAGTCCACCAGCTAATACTACGATATTCATTTGCAATACTCCTTTGGTCCTTATTGATATTAATGTCACTAGTGTTACCCAAAACGATTAGCAGAAAGTTATAGATGCAAAGTGAAAAGTGACTTTGCACTAATAGCCTTATCGTATGAATAATGACACTAGCTTTTATTATGTATTATCTAAGTATACATCGTAATCACTCAAAAAAGAAGAAGTGATTTAACTTTTCAGAGGCTCTGTTACAACATATAGTTGTTATAACTTTTCTTTACGGGAATCCTATCGTCAGCAAATCACGATGAAAAGAAATCTACTTATATCATGATAATGCCAGTAGGTCAGATTTTTCATAACAATTATGGCCTTGTAAGCTTTTCTTATATTTCCAACATAAAATTGCTTGTTCTAAGCTTTTATCTTTGTTGTCAGCAATGAATCTCTAATATATGTGTTATATTCAAATTGTTTCTCAATCGTTGATCTTTCTTTTTTCTTATCATCAATGATTTGATAATGAGCCTGAATGGCTTCACCATATGTCTTTCCAGTATTAGATTTTAACCATTTCTGAAAAGTTACATTGAAAGAAAAGCCATTACCAATCTTTTGTTGAAAGAAGCTACGGTGTTTTTCAGAACACACAAACCCAGATTCTATTTCGGTATCTTCCGTAAGTATTCCAATTTGCTTTGCTGCTTTACTTTTGTGAGCTAGGAGCATCACTTCACCAGAATCAAGGAAATGAGCAATTCTGTCAGTAATATCAAGCTTTCCGCCAGAAGTCGGCAGGCCATTTTTCCTACAAAATTCAACTAATTCTTCTTTTAAGTAATAAAAACTACGAAATGTTTTTCCATCTAATTGATTATCTAAATATGGTCGATTACTCATTTTTATTCTCCTTGTATTTTCCTACTACTATTATAAACTTAAATTTACAAATATCAATCATTCGATGGAACAGAGCCTTTTAGAAAATAGAAAGTAAATCATCCAAGTCCAGATGAAAAAGGCCTTCTAACACATAAAAAATTTATGGTTTTTTAGTAAAGTACTTATCAGTAGTGCTTTACTGAATATATAGAATCCGAATAATCTAGATAAACTTTGTCATTTCAACAAAATAGGGCTAGCACTATTGAATGAAATGTTGTAAAATGAGTGACGTATTAAAGAAGTATATTGAAACTAGAAATGGTAATGTTAGATTAATAGATACAAGCATTACTTCAAAAATAGGAGGAAATCATTGTGAACAAGGAAATGGTAATCGTACTTGATTTTGGTGGGCAGTATAACCAGTTGATCGCTAGAAGAGTCAGAGAATGTAACGTTTATTGTGAGATATATTCTTATAAGACAGACCTTGAGAAAATCAAAGCTATGAATCCCAAGGGAATTATTCTAACTGGTGGTCCTAATAGCTGTTATTTACCAGATTCACCAACTTATGCAAAAGAGTTGTTTGAGCTAGGAGTACCGGTACTTGGAATCTGTTATGGTGCGCAGTTAATGTCTCATGTACTAGGGGGCCGAGTAGATCGTGCTGAGGTACGTGAGTATGGAAAAACTGAGGTAATCATTGATATCGATTCAAAGTTGTTCAAGGGAGTTTCTCCTAAGACAGTATGTTGGATGAGCCATTTTGACTATATAGCTGATATAGCAGAAAACTTCACAATTTCCGCGCATACCGCTGATTGCCCTGTGGCAGCAGCAGAAAATGCTGATAAAAACTTATATTTAGTGCAATTCCATCCAGAAGTACTTCACACGGTAGAAGGCACTAAGATGCTGTCGAACTTTGTGTATGAAGTATGTCATTGCGTAGGTGACTGGAAGATGGATTCTTTTGTAGAATCCTCTATTGTGAGCCTTCGTGAAAAAGTTGGACAGGGAAAAGTATTATGTGCCCTATCCGGTGGTGTTGACTCCTCCGTGGCAGCAGTTATGTTATCAAAAGCAGTTGGCGATCAGCTTACTTGCGTTTTCGTAGATCATGGTTTACTTCGTAAAAATGAAGGTGACGAAGTAGAAGAAGTATTCGGACCAAATGGACCTTATAAGCTAAACTTTATTCGTGTCAATGCTCAAGAACGTTTCTATGAGAAACTCAAAGGGGTGGAGGAACCTGAAGCCAAACGTAAGATTATTGGTGAAGAATTTATCCGTGTATTCGAAGAAGAAGCAAAGAAAATCGGAAAAGTTGATTTCTTAGTTCAGGGAACCATCTATCCAGACGTGGTAGAATCCGGTGTTGGTGGAGAATCTGTCGTTATCAAATCCCACCACAACGTAGGCGGCCTACCTGATTATGTAGACTTCAAAGAAATCGTAGAACCACTACGTGACTTATTCAAAGATGAGGTTCGTAAAGCTGGTTTAGAACTTGGAATTCCAGAAAAATTAGTGTTCCGTCAACCATTCCCAGGCCCAGGCCTTGGTATCCGTATCATCGGTGAAGTAACCGCTGAGAAGGTAAAGATGGTTCAGGAAGCTGACGCGATCTACCGTGAAGAAATCGCTAAAGCGGGATTAGATCGTGGAATCGGCCAGTATTTCGCAGCATTAACGAACATGAGATCTGTTGGTGTTATGGGTGATGAAAGAACCTACGACTATGCGATTGCGTTAAGAGCAGTGAATACCATTGATTTCATGACAGCAGAATCAGCTGAGTTACCTTGGGAAGTGCTTGGAAAGGTGACAAGTAGAATTGTAAATGAAGTAAAACATGTAAATAGAGTATTCTATGACCTGACGGGGAAACCACCGGCAACGATTGAGTTTGAGTAGAGAACAAAGCCCTAAGAATGGCGTATTTACGCGGTTCTTAGGGCTTTTCTGTGGGGTGTGATACCTTTATGATACCTGTTTATGAATATAAATCATTAAATGTTTTCTGAGCAAAACTGTCGGTCATGCCAGCAATTTGATTACAGATGACTCTCATTAAATACATTTTATTCTCCTTTTTGGGGTTATCCATAAGATTATTTGTAAAAATAGCACGTAATTCACCCATTCCCTTAGTGGTTATAATTTCTTTTATTTCAGCATTTGTATAGCTTTGAGATAGATTACAATATTCAATTATGCAGTGATCTGGCAATTGTGCAGGAGTGCAATAATAAGCTTGGAAAAGTTTCTTGATAACATATTGACCATGAGCATCGGCTGTTTGTATATCGTATGATGATAAGACTTTAGAGGTTAAAAATGATTCAAATGATTTCATTTTACCTTTAAAAGATTCTGTTGTGTCAATCTTGTCATAAGCAATTAATCTTGATACTTCATTTGCTGTATGACTTAGCATAAATTGTGGAAAGTTATTCTCAGTAAGAGAATTTTGTAATATAAAATAATTCAGGTTATAAATTGAACATTTTGTAATTTGTGTTACAAATAGGTTGACAATCAAGCGTGATAAAAGAGATATGTACATTTCATTATCATGAGTGTCTTTCATTGTCTTAAGTAATCCTCGATCATTTGAGGTGAAATATTCTGAAAATAAGCTTCGAATTTGCTTGATAACTTCCTCTTTTGAAATTAAGTTACCGCGTATTGCATCCTCCAGGTCATGGTGGCGTTGTGCAATTTCATCAGCTTCTTTTACAACAAATGCTTCAAAAGACCAAGCATCATGGGATGAGTCTCTTAGATGCATTAGAGGTAAAAATTGATTATAATATTTAAGTTTATCAGGATTTTGTCCTCTTTTATAAATTGGTGAAGAGTGTATATTCATTCCATAAAGGGTGAAATTTGTTAAGTCTAGTCCAAAGTCATCGTAATCTTTTTCGAGATAAAGAGATACATTCACGCTTTGTAGATTGTGTTTAAAGCCATAATACTCTTCATACGCAGCGGTGTTTTCAGTTTCATTAAAAGGTGATTTATGTATTTTGCTATCACTAGAACAAGGGGTCATTATTTCGTGTAAAACACGTTCGCCGGCATGACCAAAAGGAGTATGACCGATGTCATGTCCTAAAGCGATAGCTTCAGTTAAGTCGAGATCTAGCTTTAAACTGTTGGCAATTGTTTTTGCAATTTGTGCAA
>JAEYWQ010000298.1 GCA_023428885.1 Bacillota bacterium | reverse complement strand
GCTAATAGTACAGCAGTTAAGGAGAAAAAGTCTATTTTAACTGTTAATTTAACAGCGGATGCTTTAGGTAAAACTAGAATCTTTAGAGTAACAGTGGATGGTTATACAACATACATCATAGTTAATGTTACACAAAAGGCATAATTAGCTAAAATACAAACAACAAAGGAAGAGAGCTTAGGTTCTCTTCCTTGTTTACACGGTAGGGGAATTTTTATAGAAATTAGTACTTGAGTAAAATTAAAGAAAGTGGTAGAATACATTCATGCGGATATGGTTCAATGGTAGAATATGAGCTTCCCAAGCTTAGGACGCGGGTTCGATTCCCGTTATCCGCTCGCATAAGATTAATGGGAAACCTTTAATTATAGGGGTTTCCCATTAATAGTTTGAATAAATCTTTGAGAACAGTTGAGAACAAATTATATTACGAGGATCTCTTGACTAAGGCTTGTTCCATGTCATATTCCGTGCGGTCTTTTGATTTTCGATTAAAGCAGTAATTACCATAGGTAGTCCGTTCATCTGCATGTCCAACTTGTTGGCGAATATAATTAATATTGATATTTTCATTATCAATTAAAGTTGAAATATATGTCTTACGAATCTTGTGCATGCTCTTTTCTGAAATTCCTATCTTTCTGCAATACTTACGTATTCTACAATTTAAGGCTGATGAGTGAATTCTTCCACTCTTATTGACGAATACATATTCTGAATGAGCGTACCCATTTTCAATATTCTGCTGCTTTATGGTTTCCAATATTTTTCTTGCAATTGTTGTCAGATATACATTTCTGTTACCAACATATGACTTTGTTCGGTCTACAATTCCTTTTCTTGATCTACTCCAGTTTCCATCAGACCTTTTACAGAATTGCTTAACTTCCATTCGTTGAACATGAATATGATCTTCTTTTTCTTCATTAATATCAGACCACTTTAAAGCCACTAATTCGGATATTCTCATTCCAGTTTGGAATGCAAGAGGAATTGCTAAACATGCTGTTTGTGAACTCTTTTCAAAGTCTCTGTAAGCTTCGGATTCAATCAGCTCCTGCTCCTCAATCAGATATACTTGCGTTTCATCAGGCTTCTTTTTGACTACTCTAAACAGCTTTTTATCAATTATTATAGCATCAAACGGACTTTTCTCTATCATCTTCCTCTGGACAGCATATCTAAGTGACTGGCGCATGATCATAGACATATTATAGTACTCTCTTTTAGTCATATGATTATCCTTAATCAAAGAATGCGCCCAAACATCTAGCGTTACTTCATCCAGCTTCACGATCGGAATACTAATGATATCTGTATTTTTATAATACCTTACCCAGTATTCATCTATGCGCTTTATGTAGGTCGATGATTCCGTATGTAGAGCCTTAAAATCAAGCCACTCCTTATAAAAGGTTCGTAAACATATAGAGTCAAGTGATTTTGCTTTTTCTATGCCCTTGTAATATTTAATGATTTCCTTTTCGAGCAGTTCCTTTTTTGGTTTAACTATTTTTCGCCTATTTGATGGCTTTGTCTCATCAGGTAGATAAGTCGAATATCGTCCATCCTTAAGGTTTGTTATAGTATATTTGTGCTGTTCTAATATTGTTTTATTATTCATGATTTCAATACTACTTAGCACTTCATCCAACGTTATTTTATTACTTTCTAATAGAAATTGCAATAATTTGTCTTTATCATCAGCTTTCAATTCCAATCATTATTCTCTCTCTTTCAAAGCTCCAGTATAGTTCCTAAGAATAAAGAAGTAATGACCCATAGTTTCAAGCCATTACTTCTAGATCAAAATTAGTCTGTTGGATAGTCAAGTTCACTAAACACCTTACGTATTCCGTCTAAAGTAACCGGTTCAGCTAAGATGTTACCATCTTTATCTACCATCCGATATTTTGTATTATGATCCTTGTAAAAATATAATCGTTCTAAAAATATATCTTGTGCTTCTAATAACTTTTTGATTTGCCAATACGTGTACCTTCTCATATTCTACCTCTTTCCTAAAAATCCATTTGCTCAATAGGTAACCCAGACAGCCTATCTCTATTAAAATACTGATCTGTACTTTCGTAATTGATGATTTCTGTTTCTGACTTGTACCATATTACTTTATGGATTCTACGTATGAATGCCTGCCATGTTGCCATGCTATCCTCTTTAACATTCGGATATTGCTTTTCCAGAGGAATATTAGACAGTATATAAACTTTTGTAAAACATGCTATTTTGTCACTATAACGACATGGTAACTTACAAGGATATCCATCTGTATATACAAGCATATCTTGTATTTTTAGTGATGAATTAAATTCCTCGAATACCACGACATCCTCACACTTATATGTGTCAAACGGGTGCTTCGTGTAATCTGTAACACGAAATACATTCTCATAACCGTACTTCTCCATAACTCCTCTTGTTTTACCTGATCCCGTCTTTCCGAAAATGTAGACCACCTCAAGATTTCTCCATATGTTTTTATACTCCTCTTGTCGCACAGTTAATCGGATTAGTTCTATTTTTGAAATATCAAATATATAATCAGGATTTCGTTCAATAATCTCATAGTTAGTAAGACCCGATTTAATCATATCAAGCAATATCGCATATTCTGCCTTTTGCCCCTGATGTTCTAATGGTAATTCACCCCATTCTTCAAATGACCCCGGAATGGATGTTTTCTCTTTGTCAGTTCCAATCCATTTTCCACCTTTCAACAAGTAATCCCTATTCTGAACGCATGTCCCATATGCCTGTTCAATATGAACTTTAGGGAACTTATTCTGTACGCTTGTAAACCTCATTGGTGAACGACAATAAAAAAATACATGAGTATGAAATTTTTCTGTATTACCGCCAATCTCGTCTGCTATACACCAATAAATGATAGATTTCATAGTCTGTAATATAGATTTTATCTTTTCACGATCAAGTTCCTGATCATGAATGGTTAATTGCCACTTTCTTGATTGTGTATCTTTTTTTGTTTTATTAGATACATCTTTCGAATTATCAGCCAACATCATTCCCCCAATAATGATTAGTTTCAAGTTCATCGATGATATCACCTAGGCTTCTAGGCTGATAATTATAGTCTTTGATCAAGTTTGTAGTTATAAATGTGTCTGTAGTTTCAATTCTACGAATGTAGTTATTATCTACGATAAACAGATAATACTTAACCTCTGGATCAAAAATCATAGAACCAATCACTTCTATGCCAAGAAGATAGTATTTCATTCTTGTTGTTCCATAGTTATCGTTGGCTAAATAACATGAAATTGGGACTAAGTCTCGGACGTTGGAATTTTCTAGAGTATAATGCATTTCCAGTTCTTCCAAAGCATCTGTCACTTCATACGAAATTTTATCAGTAGAATATTCACAACCACTTACATATTTCGCTTCTTCAAATATCTCTTTAAATGTTCTGTTATAGGCGTAGACATTAAAGCTTTTCTTTGCCTCTTCCAGAACTTTTACAACATGATTGGTCTGTCCCTTATTAATAACATCTAATAAAACATCACTATTAATATTCATTTTTATATCTCCTTATAATTAATATAGTTTTGAAAGCGCTTTCTGATTGTATTATGACATATGGATGATAGTAGAAAGTTACTTTAATGAGATTAAAAAAGGGAATATGTGAGATATGCTACATTGCTACAAAATTGTGTAGCAATGAGTTTTGTTTGAATTTATATAGGGTTCAGCCTGCTTAATACACATGCTGGTAATACTAGCAGCATGTGTAAGATCATTTCGCCAAAGGCGAAAAAACGCCTATGAGGCTATGGCTCAAGGCTCCGCCACGCCACGCCCATAGGCTTAAACTATTGGATAACGACATACTGCTGATACGATAGTTTTCTCTAACTTTGATTGATTACACACTTGAGGAACAATAATATTTTTAAATTGATTTCCAATAACAATGGAACCAGTGCCTTGTGATTTATTCCTATCAATGATATCTCTATAATCATGAAACATCATATCTACAGACTCTTTACTTAATACGCCCATACCAATTACTACTGAGAAGTTATCTCTCGCAGATGCAAAATAGGATGCATCCAATCTTTGTTGACTAATAAGTACATGGATGTTAAAGGATCGCCCTAACATCATAAGAATAGATAGGTCTTGTTTCGCTTGCTCTGCTTGTTTTTTTTCTAAGCTGTTTATAAAGCTTGCCCATTCATCAAATACAAACATTAAAAAATGTTTATCATTACTTATTTTCATCTGACGGTTTCGTAATGTTTCAAGAGCCTTATCTAACCCAATCTTACAACTACTAAAACGATAAAAATTGTTTTTTTCTGATAGAAAATCAAAGTCTGTATCACTCTTAAAATCGCATATGATCAACTCCGAATCCGGTATATTTAATCCTACGCGTGCAAGTAATATCTTTAATAAATAGGTTTTCCCACTACCGGTAGAACCAAATATTACTATATGAGGACACTTTAAATATTGCCATTGTATATATTTTTGTGAACCCGTTTTGAATAAATCCTGATCAAGAACTAAATTGA
>JAEYWQ010000083.1 GCA_023428885.1 Bacillota bacterium | reverse complement strand
GCGTAACAGTGGTTGCCTATGAAATAAATCGCCAGCAATAAGTAATAAATCCACCTGTTCATCCTCACACTTTTGAAGGATACGATAGAAGCTCTCAAATATCTCCTTCTCTCGATCCATATGTAGGCCACGATTTACTTCCGGTTTCGCACCAAGATGAACATCCGCGATGTGTATAAATTTCATACCAATAACCATGCCTTTCTTTCACCTGCAAATTAATTCAGCAGCTATAAATTTATTAGAATTCATTATACCACTCCCACTAATTTTCGTCCACATGACATCAATGCTTTCCAAGTAGTTTTATCCACCGGAACACGGTTTTAGGAACCCTTGCATATTCTCCCAAAATTTCGTATAATCATTGTAAAAGAGTAGGGGAAGGATGGATGCTATGACAATTCTAACGATAAATGTCTCTCAATTGGTTCCTGGAATGATTCTGGCTGAAGATGTCTATACTGCCCGTAAGGAACGGATATTATCTCGTAATACAATAATCAGTCCAAAAAGTATTATGAAGTTAAAATTATATGCCATTTCAACCATCATGGTATACATACCGAAACATTTAGCCGAACATACTTCTCCGGAAGATTCTACGAAGACTAATGAGTTAAAGAATTCCTTGGAATTCAAGCGCTTCAAAAAGAATTATATGGAATCTGTTAATCTACTTAAAGATTCTTTTAAAGGAATCTTAGGTTATTCGAATGAGAAATTTGATCCCATGCATTTGCTCTATAATGCTTCCTCCTTGCTAAAAGACTGTCGAAGTACTCTTCGTACCTTTGAGATGCTTCAGTGCATCCATGAATTGGATGACTTGATTTATGTTCATTCCATGAATGTATCCTTAATCTGTGCTTCCTTTGCCTCCTGGTTGAATTTTTCTGCTAGCGATATGCAGCAACTGATGTTAGCAGGAATGCTACATGACATTGGAAAACTTCAGATTCCCAAAGAAATTATCCATAAGCCAACTGCCTTAACACAGGAAGAATACCTAATGATTCAAAAACATCCAATCTTAGGCTATGAATTAGTAAAGACCTTTAATTTGGACAGGCGTATAGCAGAGGCTGTGTTAATGCATCATGAACGATGCGATGGTTCTGGTTATCCATCCCATCAAGCTTCAAATGGCATTTCTCCTTTTGCTAAAATAATTGCGATTGCAGATGTTTATGATGCGATGACCTCTAATCGTGTTTATCGTAATGGATTCTGCCCATTTGATGTAATACGTAATTTTGAAGAAGAAGGTTTTCAAAAATATGACGCAGCCTATCTGCTTCCCTTCTTAGAAAGTTTAGCCCAAGCACATATGAATGCCTCTGTACGATTAAGCAATTCTTTGACCGGCGAAATTGTTATGGTAAATCGTATGGCCCTATCCCGTCCTGTGGTTAAGGTTGGGAATCAGTTTTTTGACTTATCCAAAGATAACGATTTGCATATTATTAGCGTACTTTGATAATAATTACGAATAATCTTAATACTTCTTTATAGACATATCTTCGGAGGATCATGATGAATACCAATAATACCTATATTGCTACGAAAGAGTATCTAAGAAAGTACTTTATTCCATATTCTTTACTTTTTCTCCTTTTACAAGGTATTATATTTTTCACATTCTATAAGTCTTCCCGTAGTTTTATTTGGTATTATGACGGTGCTTATCAGCATTACCCTGCCCTGTCCTACTATTCAGATTTCTTAAAAACCCTCTTGTCGGGACAAAAAGTACCAATGGTCGATTTCTCTATCGGCCTCGGCTATGATACCTTAAGCTCCTTAAACTATTATGTTATGGGGGATCCTTTGACTCTGATTTGTGCCTTTGCTTCTCCAAAATCATTGGAGTTTGTATACAGCTTTTTAGTTTTACTACGTTTTTTCTTAGCAGGTTCAGCTTTTAGCCTATTTGCTTATTCTAAAAATCAAGCTCCCTTCTCTACTGTATTAGGTAGCTTAATTTATGTGTTTAGTAGCTTTGCCATATTTGCTGGTCTAAGACATCCTTTTTTCTTAAACCCCCTTATTTATCTGCCATTATTATTAATTGCTATTGAACGTCTAATTAAGAAGAATAAGGGCTTATTTTTTAGTTTTATGATTGCACTCTCTGCAATTAGTAATTTCTACTTCTTATATATGCTTTCTATCATAGTCTTAATCTATGCCCTTGTAACTTATATCTTTATGAGACGTAACGAGCAAGGTATTTCCTCTCCAATAGCCATTAAATTAAAACAATTTGGCCTGGTATTCCTTAAAAGCATAGCTTATTTTTTTCTCGGAATTGGTCTTTCTGGCGTTTTGCTATTTCCTACAATTTATGCTTTTCTTCATAACGGTCGTATTGCAACTGGCGGGGAAGCCCCCTCTTTATTGCATTATGACTATTTGTATTACCGTTCCCTGCCTAAAATCTTATTTGCCTTCGGTCAAGGTGCTTCTCATTGGACGATCTTTGGTGTTTGTGCTCTCGCAGCCTTATGTGCTGTTATTGCCCTGTTCAATACCAAGAAGCTAACTCCTCAGAAGCTACTCTTTATCATCTGTTTTATTTCTTTGATGATACCCTTCTTTGGTAAAGTAATGAATGGCTTTTCATCCGTATCCAACCGTTGGTGTTTCGCTTTCACGTTCTTGCTCGCCTATTTCGTCGTAGCCCACTACCAGAATCTTTTTATTATGAATCGTAAAATTATGATTCTTATGTCAAGTTGTGTCGTAATGTACTGCATATTTTCGGTTTTTTTTGGTGACATATATGTGTGGATTCCGACAATATTTCTTGTACCCATGCTTGCTTGGGTCCTACTGTGCAATTATATTTCTAAGCTTAGTATAGTAAGAGATCTTATCCTATTACTCTTGGTATGCTTAAATATAATCTCTTCTTCTTGGCTGTTTCTTAATCCATCAGGACTTAACTATAGCGAACAATTCCTTCCAAATGGAGCAATTAGTAAGCTTACCACTTCTCCTTCCATAGATTATCTTCCTGATAAAAAGGATGAGTTTTATAGAATCCAAGATAACTTGGTCAATGCACCAAACCTTAGTTTTACTACCCAACAGTATAGCAATTCCTTTTACCTCAGCTTGTTAAGTAATCATGCTTTTCAATACATGCTTGAACTTCAAAACTCATCCCTACGTTGTGCGAACCAGTACCTTGGTATGGATGATCGGTGTTTCTTACTAGCATTAAACGGTATTAAGTACTATATTACAGAGGATACGATTAATATTCCATATGGCTTTTCCTTATTACGCCACGTAACCGATGATACACAAAATTTCTATATCTATGAAAATAAATATGCTCTTCCTTTAGGCTACACCTATGACTCCTTTATAACGAATGAGCAATATCAGAAGCTTTCAGCACTTCAAAAACAAGAAGCCCTGATGCAGTGTATCGTAATTGAAGAGGATAGTAAAACCATAAAAGCAGGATCCCCACAATACTCCATTAGCAAGGTTAAGACCAAAATATCCTATGAGCAGATACAAAAGGATAAGAACCGATACACAGTTTTAAAGCCTCGTGGTAAATTCATTCTATCCTACAAGGCTCCAAAAAATAGCGAGCTCTATTTATCACTTGAGGGAGTCAACATTCCAATCGATAATTTAAAGCAACTAGATCGTTTATATATAAGAACGAAGACGGACAATAATTATTCCAATGCAACAACCCTACGCTCATCTACAGACACCTATTACTTTGGTATTGATGGAAGACTTATGAATTTAGGTTATCATAAAAAATCTTCCACAAAGACAAGAATTGCAATAGACCAAGTGGGGACCTTTACTCTAGATTCCATATCCCTATATGCAGTTTCCATGAATAACATTGATCAATATTATCGAAGTCGAACTGAGCATGCATTAACGAATATTCATGTATCCACAAACAAGATTACAGGTCAGATTACCACGGATACCAATCAGATGCTCTTACTAACCATCCCCTATAGCCCAGGATGGACAGCTACCATGGATGGAAAAGAGGTAAAAACTTATCGTGCCAATACCATGTACACAGCAATCGATATATCTCCTGGAAGTCATGATCTTGTCTTGACCTATCAAACACCTTACCTTAGTATTGGTATCACTACTAGCTTAATAAGTTCTGCTATTTTTATAGTCATTTTTATTGTTTCAAAAAGGAATAGAACCAATCAAAAAACGACTTTGCTTTAGATAGACATAAAAAATGCCATGATTGTAGGGATGTATACAATCATGGCATTTCCTTATTAACCATAAGTACTGCAACTTGCTGACTCATCTTGTTCATGACAATTTAGACAGCTTACTATCAACCTTGTCCTTATAATTTTGATTATAGTTCGCAGTTATTCACTGTTCTTGGGAATGGAACAACATCACGAATATTGCCCATACCGGTAAGGTACATAACGCAACGTTCAAAACCAAGACCAAATCCGGCATGACGCGCAGAACCGTATTTACGAAGATCTAAGTAAAAGTCATAATCCTCCACGTTTAATTTCATCTCTTCCATACGTTTTACTAACTTGTCATAGTCATCTTCTCTCTGGCTACCACCAATAATTTCACCAATACCTGGAACCAAAAGATCCATCGCAGCAACTGTCTTATTATCGTCATTTAACTTCATATAGAAAGCTTTGATATCCTTTGGATAATCAGTTACAAACACTGGTTTCTTATAGATAACTTCTGTTAAATAACGTTCATGCTCTGTCTGTAAATCGCAGCCCCAGCTCACCTTATAGTCAAAGTTATCGTTGTTCTTACTTAAGATTTCAATTGCTTCTGTATAAGTAACATGTCCAAAATTGGAGTTTAATACATTATTTAAACGCTCTAGCAATCCATTATCAACAAAACTCTGGAAGAATTGCATCTCCTCTGGAGCATTTTCAAGTACATAACGAATAATATGCTTAATCATACCTTCCGCTAAGATCATATCATCCTTAAGATCAGCAAATGCGATTTCAGGTTCAATCATCCAAAATTCTGCTGCATGTCTTGTCGTATTGGAATTCTCTGCTCTAAAGGTTGGTCCAAACGTATAGATATTCTTAAAGGCCATTGCATAAGTTTCACCATTTAACTGACCACTTACAGTAAGGTTGGTTGGTTTATTAAAGAAATCCTTGGTGAAATCAATTGTGCCATCCTCATTCTTCGGAAGGTTATTCAAATCCATAGTGGTAACCTGGAACATCTCGCCTGCTCCCTCACAGTCACTACCAGTAATAATTGGTGTATGAACATATACGAAGTTACGCTCTTGGAAATACTGATGAATTGCATATGCAATTAAAGAACGTACACGGAATACAGCTTGGAAGGTATTTGTTCTTGGACGTAAATGTGTGATTGTACGTAAAAATTCCATGGAATGGCGCTTTTTCTGTAATGGGTAATCCGAACTTGAGGCACCTTCCACGCTAATTTCTTCTGCTTGAATCTCAAATGGTTGCTTAGCTTCAGGGGTAGCAATTAGGGTACCACGAACAACCACTGCAGAGCCAACATTTAATTTGGATACATCAGCGAAATTCTCTAGCTTATCCGTATAGACTATCTGTAGAGTTTCAAAGAAGGTTCCATCATTTAATACAAGGAAGCCAAAGGTTTTAGTGTCACGAATACTACGAACCCATCCTCCTACTGTAACCTTCTGATTCATATAATTGTCTTGATTGCGAAACAGTTCGCGAACTGATACTAATTCCATAAAAACTCCTTTAATTTGCTTTTTCTTATATATTATACCCATCCATCATTTTTTTCAACAAGAACCAAATTGTGGACTAAAATTTATTGAATATTTTTTATGAAACGACTTGTAACAGCAGTACATTCTATTTCGTCTTTCCTATCTCTTGTTTCTTACAAACGTTAGTGCTATAATGAAAAAAGGCTTTGTTAAATTTTTAGCATTCCCTATAAGGAGGTAGGTATGATAATTTCTATATGTGTTGGGAGTTCATGTCACTTAAAAGGTTCAAGAATAATTATTTCCAAATTAGAAGATTTGATTGAAAAGAATAATCTAAAAGGAAAAATTGAATTGAATGGTTCCTTTTGTATGGGTAATTGTGTTAATGGTGTTTGCGTTAAGGTAGAAGATATCATATACTCCGTTCACCCAGAAACTACCGAAGAGTTTTTTCAAACTCATGTACTTAGGAGGCTTACATAATGAATGTAATCGGCTTTAAAGAAGCTAAATGCAAGAACTGCTATAAGTGTGTGCGTAATTGTGACGTAAAAGCCATTACGGTAAAGGATTCTCAAGCCTATATTATGAATGATCAATGCATTCTCTGCGGTCACTGCCTGGAAGTCTGTCCTCAGAATGCCAAATCCTTCATAAGTGATTTAGAACGGGTAAAATCCTATCTACGAAATGGCATTCCTACAATTGTCTCTATTGCACCTGCCTATCTTGGTGTACTAAAGTACAAAACAAGTGGTCAAGTAATCTCAGCTCTGCTAAAATTAGGGTTTGCTGCTGTTCGAGAAACTGCAGAAGGTGCAGCATATGTTACACGAGAATATAATCAATTATTAAAAGAAGGCCGAATGGAGAATATCATCACTACTTGTTGCCCAAGTGTTAATGATTTGGTCGAAATCTATTATCCTTCTCTCACAAAATATATGGCCCCAGTGGTATCGCCAATGATAGCTCACGGTAAAATCATTCGCGAAGAATTCGGAAATGATGTAAAAATCGTTTTTCTTGGACCTTGTATTGCCAAAAAACGAGAAGCGGAAAGTGATCCTAGAACAGCTGGAGTTATTGATGCAGTGATAAACTTTAAAGAGTTGGAAGAGTGGTTGGAGGAGGCTGGTATCGACATAAGCGAGTTACAAGATACCCTTCCATCCAATCCTAATCCTTTGGTGAATCGTCTCTACCCAATTAGCTCTGGTGTCTTATCATCCGTTCTAGCATCCAATGAAAAAACCGATAACTATCGGAAATTTTATGTGCATGGTATAAAAAACTGTATCGATTTATTTGAGAGTATGAAGCGAAACGAAATCTCTGGTTGCTTTATTGAAGCAAATATCTGTAATGGTGGTTGTATCAAAGGTTCAGCAATCGACAGTAACAGTATCTCAAGATTTAAAGTTAAACTAGCTATGGAAGAAAGCATACCGAAAAAGCCTGTTGTAAATCAGGAATTTTATCACAGCCCACAGATATCCTTAGGTAAAATCTTCTTTGATCGTACACCTAAAGATCCTCTGCCTTCGGAGGATCAGATAATGAATATTCTTAGTAAGATTGGTAAAACCAGACCAGAACATATGCTTAACTGTGGAGCCTGTGGTTACGCCTCCTGTCGTGATAAAGCAATTGCTGTATACCAAGGCAAGGCAGAACTTAACATGTGCATCCCTTATATGCATGAGCGTGCTCAGTCAATGTCAAACTTTGTATTAGACACCACACCAAACATTATCATTATAGTGGACTCCGAGATGAGAATCTTGGAATTTTCCCGTGCTGCAGAAAAATTCTTTGGTACCTTAAGATCCAAGGCAAAAGAAATGTATCTCTATGAATTTATTGACCATTCAAACTTTCAGGAAGTTATGGACACCCATAAAGATATTACTGCTAAGAAGGTAACTTACCCTGAGAGGAACTCAACTTTTATGCAAAGCATTGTATATATGGCAGAGCAAAACTATGTCTTAGGTATCTTTCAAGATATCACCTATGAAGAAGAACAGAACAAGCAAGCTTACAAAGTGAAAGTTGAAACCATTGAAATGGCTCAACGTGTTATTGATAAACAAATGATGGTAGCTCAGGAAATCGCTGGCTTACTTGGTGAAACAACCGCAGAAACCAAAGTTACCTTAACTAAACTAAGGGATACAATCTTACATGATGGAAAACTTCAATAGGAGTGCATATGAGTATTACAGTTGATGTTAGTTACAAAAGTCTTCGTAAACATCACGAGGAATTATGTGGTGATAAAGTCGAGATATTAAAAACAGAAAATGCAAATATTATTATACTTGCAGATGGAATGGGCAGTGGGGTCAAAGCTAACATTCTGGCAACCTTGACCTCTAAAATTCTGGGTACCATGTTCTTAAATGGAGCCGGGATCGAAGAATGTGTCCAGACCATTGTAAAAACGCTTCCCATCTGCCAAGTTAGACAGGTGGCCTATTCCACCTTTAGTATCCTACAGATCTTTAATACTGGAGAAGCCTATCTAGTAGAATTTGATAACCCATCCTGTGTCTTCATCCGAGATGGTAAACTGCTTCAAGTTCCATATACCGAACGTATCATTGAAGATAAATGTATTCGCGAGTACCGTTTTTATGTAAAAGTCAGTGATTGCTTTATTCTAATGAGTGATGGTGTGATTCATGCTGGAGTCGGCCAGGCACTTAACTTTGGATGGACTTGGAAGAACATGGCTGATTACTCTGTTAAAGCAAGCAACCAGACTCTATCAGCCTCCCGTTTAACTTCCATACTAAGTAAAGCCTGTGATGATTTATATATGCAGCTTCCGGGTGATGACACCACCGTTGCTGTAGCCAGAATTATGGATGCAAAACAAGTTCATTTATTTACAGGTCCTCCACTAAATCCTGTAGATGATATGAAAGCAGTGATGGCCTTCATGAGTGATTCTGCAAAACGAATTGTCTGCGGAGGTACCTCCGCAAACATCGTAGCCAGAGTATTAAATAAAAAGATACAGACCTCACTCAACTATACTGATCCAGATATCCCACCGATTGCATGGATAGAAGGTATTGACCTGGTAACCGAAGGTGTTTTAACCCTAACCCGTGCTTTACAACTCTTGCGTCGTTATCTGGACGAAGATATCAATGAAGATTTCTTTCTAGAACTTGATAAAGAAAATGGTGGTTCTAAGATAGCAAAGATGATAATTGAAGATTGTACAGAGCTTCATCTTTATGTTGGACGAACAATGAATGAAGCCCATCAGAATCCAAGCCTGCCATTTGACTTGAGTATTAGAATGCATCTTGTAACCCAACTTCAAGATATTGTTAAGAAAATGGGAAAACAAGCCTACGTACAATACTATTAATGATTTATGCAAAAGGCTTTTGACGGTTACATGCCAAATTGCCAATAAACATATTCATTGAAAAGGATAAAGCATATAGTAAACAAGGGGGCGAGTTGCTGTCACTTAAGAAAATGTGACAGCAACTCGTCTCCTTGTCACGTCACCAGCACTTGCAAAGTCCTCTTTTCACACCCTTAGATTGTTATGTTAATATCTTAACTAAAACCAAACAATTCATACACTATTCATTCAATAAGTAGTTGTTGTATGAATAAACCTTGTTTTAATTCTTTATTTAACATCTATAATACAAAAAACAAGGATAAAATTTGTCAATTAAGACACACTTTTATACTTGTAATCCCTAATAATCCGTGATACCATTAGTTCTAGTTGATAAATTTTTATCAAAGTCTATTGTAAAGAAAGGAGTTGCTTATGCTAGGGCAAGACGAAATGAATAAAATTGATACAATCCTCCAAGCCCATAATTATAACAGCACTCAAGTAATTGCCGTTATGCAGGAGGTACAGAAATTATACCGCTACCTCCCAGAGGAAGTATTAAGTTACATTGCAAACGAATTAAAATTAAGCGAAGCAAAAATCTATGGAGTTGCTACCTTTTATGAAAACTTCTCACTAGAGCCAAAGGGTAAATATGTTATCAAAATCTGTGATGGAACCGCTTGTCACGTTCGTAAATCCATTCCTATCCTAGAAGAATTTCGTAAGGTATTACATGTTTCTGAAAAAAAGCCAACCACAGAAGATATGTTATTCACTGTTGAAACGGTATCCTGCCTGGGTGCTTGTGGATTAGCTCCTGTCTGTACCGTGAATGACGTGGTACATGCAGCTATGACACCAGAAAAGGCTAGAATCTTAATTCAAGAGTTAAAGGAGGCGGCATGTAATGAGAATTAATAGCAGACAAGCATTAGAAGCGGTTCGCATCCAATATAAGAAATCTCTTGATAGTCAATATAAGAAAATATTGATTTGTGCTGGAACTGGCTGTGTTGCAGGTGGTTCAATCGATATCTACGATCGAATGCAAGAGATCATGAAGGAAAAAGGTTTAGCATGTTCAGTCACCCTAGAAGAAGAACCACATGCTACTGTTGGTATCAAAAAAAGTGGATGCCATGGGTTCTGTGAGATGGGCCCTTTGCTTCGTATTGAACCTTCTGGCGTTCTATACATAAAAGTAAAAGTTGAAGATTGTGAAGAAATTATAGAAAAGAGCATTCTTAACAATGAAATTGTTGAGCGACTTATCTATAAAGACAAGGATGGAAAGACCTATCAGAAACAAGAAGAGATTCCATTCTACGAACAGCAGACCCGTGTTGCCTTAGAACACTGTGGGCATATCAATGCAGAGTCAATTACAGAATATATTGCCGTTGGCGGATATGCAGCAGTTGCGAAAGCACTGTTTGATATGACCCCTCAAGATATCGTGGATGAAGTCTCTGAATCCTTCCTTCGTGGACGTGGAGGCGGTGGCTTCCCTACCGGTAGAAAGTGGGCCCAGGTGCTTCGTCAAACGGAAGAAATGAAATATGTGGTATGTAATGGTGATGAAGGTGACCCAGGTGCATTCATGGACCGTTCTATGATGGAAGGTGATCCTCACCGCATGATTGAAGGTATGATCATCGCAGGTATTGCTACTAAGGCTCATCATGGTTACATCTATGTACGTGCTGAATATCCTCTAGCAGTGCATCGCTTAGAAACAGCAATTAAGCAAGCTACCCAAGCAGGTTTATTAGGCGAGAACATCTTAGATTCTGGATTTGACTTTGACCTTAAAATCAGCCAAGGTGCAGGAGCCTTCGTTTGTGGAGAGGGTTCTGCCTTAACAGCTTCCATCGAAGGTAACCGTGGTATGCCACGCGTGAAACCTCCTAGAACCGTAGAAAAGGGGTTATTTGAAAAACCAACCGTATTAAATAACGTCGAGACTTTCTGTAACGTTCCATCGATCATTACAAAAGGTGCTAGCTGGTATAAAACCTATGGCCCTGAGAAGAACCATGGAACCAAAGCTTTCGCTCTAACAGGAAACGTAGCCAATACTGGCTTAATTGAAGTTCCAATGGGAACTACCCTACGTAAAGTCATCTTTGACATCGGTGGAGGTGTTAAAGGGGGCGATTTTAAAGCAGTCCAGATTGGCGGTCCATCTGGTGGTTGTCTTGTCATGAATTCAACGAATGATCATTTAGATATGCCACTTGATTTTGACTCCTTAAAGAAGGTTGGAGCTATGATTGGTTCCGGCGGACTTGTAGTTATGAATGATAAGAGCTGTATGGTAGAAGTGGCTCGTTTCTTCATGAACTTTACGCAGAATGAATCCTGTGGTAAATGTGTACCTTGTCGTGAAGGTACGAAACGTATGCTAGAATTATTAACCGATATCGTAGAAGGCCGTGGTAGCTTAGAACACATTGACATGTTGGAAGAATTAGCAGAAACCATTTCCGCTACTGCACTATGTGGACTTGGAAAAACTGCAGCATCTCCAGTAGTATCAACCATCAAATACTTTAGAGACGAATACCTGGCTCATGTGGTAGATAAAAAATGTCCAGCCGGACAGTGTAAAGCACTAATCTCTCTTAGAATTGATGAAGTCTTATGTAAAGGCTGTACCAAGTGTGCAAGAATATGCCCAGTCGGTGCAATTACCGGTGAAGTTAAGAAGGCCCATGTCATTAATAGCAGCAAATGTATTAAATGTGGTGCTTGTATAGAAGGCTGTAACTTTAAAGCCATACTCGAGGCTTAGCAGAAAGGAGAATAATAATGTCAAAATACATGATTATCGATGGCAACAGAGTAGAATTTGATAATGAGCCAAACATCCTAGCTTTAGTTCGTAAAGCAGGGATTGATCTTCCTACTTTCTGCTACTATTCCGATCTATCCATCTATGGCGCTTGCAGAATGTGCGTTGTGGAAGATCAATGGGGCGATATTTTAGCCTCTTGTTCCACTCCTCCGAAAGACAAGATGGAGGTTAAAACCAATACACCTAAATTACATCAACACAGAAAAATGATATTAGAGCTCTTACTTGCTGCTCACTGCAGAGACTGTACGGTTTGTGACAAAAATGGAAAGTGCCGTTTGCAAGAATTAGCCTTGCGTTTTGGCATCAAAACTGTCCGCTTTAACAACAGCCAATCAGAGACAGAGCTTGATACCTCCTCCAAATCTATCATCCGTGATCCTGGTAAATGTATTCTCTGCGGAGACTGTGTCAGAATGTGTAATGAAGTTCAAAATGTTGGTGCCATTGACTTTGCCCATCGTGGTGCTAAAATGATTGTAAGCCCTGCTTTTAACAAAAAAATTGCAGAAACAAACTGTGTAAACTGTGGCCAATGTGCTGCTGTCTGTCCGACTGCTGCCATCACCATTAAGAGTGACTTAAAAGAAGTGTGGAAAGCCATCTATAACCCTAAGAAACGAGTTGTAGTACAAATTGCTCCTGCTGTGCGCGTGGCACTAGGAGAAGAATTTAATCTACAGGCAGGGGAAAATGTAATTGGCAAACTTGTGGCAGCCCTTCGCCGTTTAGGCTTCGATGCTATCTTTGATACCAGTGTTGGTGCAGACTTAACTATTATGGAAGAATCCAAGGAATTAATTAAGAAATTAGAAGCTGGGCAAAGTAAGTTCCCACTCTTTACCTCCTGCTGCCCAGGATGGATTCGATATGTAGAGACCAAACATCAGGAATTATTGCCTTATATCTCAACTTGTAAATCTCCAATGGAGATGTTCGGTGCTGTGATTAAAGAACATTTTAAAGGATTGGATACCGCCGAAGATGTTCAAACTGTCTCCGTTGCGATCATGCCATGCACTGCTAAGAAATACGAAGCCGCCCGTGAAGAATTTGTTCGTAATGGTGTTTCTGATGTGGACTATGTACTTACAACGGTTGAAGTAGTTAAGATGATCAAGGAAATAGGTATCCAATTCAATGAACTTGACCCAGAAGCTCCTGATATGCCATTTTCCTTATATTCTGGTGCAGGTGTGATCTTTGGTGTAACCGGTGGTGTGACGGAAGCTGCTGTACGGCGTGTGGTAGCAGATAAGAGTCCTAAGGCCCTAAAAGACATTGAATTCCTTGGCCTTAGAGGTATGGAAGGTGTAAAAGTTTGCGAATTAACAATGAGCCAAGAACGAAGCCTTCGTATTGCTGTTGTTAGTGGTTTAGCAAATACAGAAGCCTTAATTGAGAAGATTAATAGCGGTGAAGAACATTTTGACTTTGTGGAGGTTATGGCATGTCCTAGTGGTTGTATCGCCGGAGCAGGTCAACCTTTTAGCCATAAAGCAGGAAAAGAATCTCGTGCACATGGTATCTACAAAGCAGATAAAGTATCTCAGTTAAAGCGAAGTGAAGAAAACCCATTAATGATGTCTTTATACAACGGCCTTTTAAAACATCGTACCCATGAATTATTACACGTATCCTATGTTAAGGAAGACTGAACTTCCAGAAAGAGGTTTTGATGCTAATCAATGTTTGTATTGGTAGTGCTTGTCATCTAAAAGGATCCTATAACGTCATTACCGAATTACAGCAACTTATGGAAGAAGACAGTAATGGTGCTCAGATAGAACTAAAATCTGTCTTTTGTCTTGGTCATTGCAGTTCTGGCGTCTCCGTGCAGATTGATGAGGAACCAACGATTTATAGTGTATCTAAGGAGTCAGTAAAAGACTTCTACTACAATACCGTAATTCCTAAATTAAAGGGATAGAAGATTAAAAAGATATTCCTATGGATTAAAAAGTGGCTTGATCGTTATCAAGCAAACTATAAGACATAAACCAAGGGGGCAGTGTGTCGATGCACTGTCCCCTTGGCTTAATTTATGACAAGCACTCTATAACTCTTGTTAAAGCAGTTTTCCAAGGCCTTGATTCAACCAAGTGAATTCCCTTCTGATTACAAGTATCAGCAATCCACTTTCCATATGCAATACTTATTTCAGCTCGATATTGTTGCAACACGCCACCTTCTCTTGATAAATAATTCTGCAAAATTTGATTCAGATCTGATTCCTGAACAAAAATTGACTTCACCTCTGGGCTCTCAAACGATTGTGTAAATTCCGGATTGATAAAATCACCTTCTATAATAATTGGAACCTTATCTTCAATATGCCTGTAAACAAGGCCTTTTAATACTGGTATTAACTCTTTACTTACATCAATCAGCCACTTTACATTTCCATCAATTCCAACATCCTTAAAGTTTACGCCACTCTTCCAGTAATGAACCATAGGGTAGTTTTCTTTTGTAGTAACTGTTTCTACAGATAAATAGATATCATCTACTTCTAAGACGTTCACACCATAGAATCGAGCAATTTCATAAGCTATACTTGATTTTCCAATTCCTGAAGCACCGCCGATCAATAATACGGTCCAGTTTCTTTCTGTATTCATTTCATCATCTCCTTTCTTTACTAACTTGTTATTATCTTAATTTCAAATTCCTAGACTCTTCTTGCCAAACCTGATATGGAGGTAATACCTCGTTCCAACTATCTGATAAGTTGTTTGTCAAACTAGTATACACCAGTATTTTAGTATTATTTTTTTCAATTTTTTTAACTATTTTTTTAAATATTTGATTCATATATTAATCCTTCTTTTCTTATTATTCTTCGCTTTTTTCATATAATTTTATAAGGCGAGAATAGTAGAAAAGGGCGTATTTACTACTCCGTAAGAATGTCGAGATATCTCGTTTGGGAATAACACCCCGCACTCTCCATCGTCTTTTTACTTAAATGATTATAGTAGCAACATCCCGATATTGGTATTAAGCCCTTCTTTCTACAAAATTCAGCAAGATGCATTTGAATGCTTCTTCCTACGCCTTTCCTTCTATGGTTATCCATGGATTCATTAACCTTGGACATTCCTCTTCCGTATTCCTCATACATTGTCCATATAGCTTCTATATTAATTTTGTTAAATAATATTCTCATTTTATTAATCTCCTTTTCTTTTATTTTGTTTTATTATGTATTCTTCCTACTAAATGAGGCATTTTAGCGCAAAAAAAGACCATGCAGCAACCTTTCGATATGCAGCATGGTCAGAAAAAAGCGTAAAAAAAAGACACACCTATTTGCGTCTCACCCAATAGCGATATTCATTAAAGGATACATTATGGCCTCTGAAGAATCACATAAATGTACCTACGTCAGCCCGATATTAAATTAGTTGATTCCCTCTTAAATTTGTAATGCCAAACATTTGTATACCTCCTTGATTTAATATCTGTGTTTCCACATATTGGTATAATATCACCTTGTGTAACTTTTGTCAACATATATTTTATAATTTGTTTATACTTTTTATACTATTCATTTATTTTTTCTATATGATAGGTCGCGATGCGTACTACGCACACCCACAAATCTACGATTAGATATAAATACACTTTGTTCTTGCGTGACCGGGTATTGCATATTAATTGCATTAATACCCGGTCATGTACAATCCCTTTTCATATCATACTTCCTATTAATTTACTGATATCGAGCAACGAATTTACTGATAAACTCATAGGTATTTGGTGCCTTCTGTTTTAATTCCTCTGGTTCTAAGAAAAACTTTTGGAATGTTTCTGCAAAATACTCTGAGTTAGAACTTGTAAAATAACTACTTAATCCTGAATCTATGGCTTCTGTTTCATATATCTTCTTCCATTCATTATCATAGGAAACAAAATTATTGATAAAATCGAGTGCATGCCCAACCTCATGGATAGTACAATAGGAGATGGAAAATGAGTTATTCTGGACATAGATACGTGCGTGATAGTAAATTGTCAGGCCAACGGTATTGCTAACCCCACTTTCATAAACTTCCTCAAGATTGCGGGGAGTCAATATAAACATCCAGCCCTTTTGGTTTAGGGATTCTAACATCTTACTCGGTAATTGGTTCAGATAGATCATCGCTTCATCCGCCCACTTTTCACTAGAACCATCCTCTAACCAAATCGTAAAATCTTTGTATTTCTTCCAGCGTTTCGGGTTTTCAAACTTATCTAAACCACCATTTGCTAGAATTCTATCCTCAAGCTCCTGAATATAGGTTTGATACTCTTTCAATGTGACAGGATCGTACTCAAGCGTATAACTGTATTGATCCATGATTGAACTCATCTCGGTCAGCCGTTGCTCTAGTTTACTACTGTCATTTTTAAGTTTCTCATATTGAGCGGTTAGATCCTGATAGGTTGCTAACAGTGATTTGTTTTCTTCTTCCAGGTCTTTCTTGCTTATAGCTAGTGCTTCATGGTCCTTTGATAATTTCTGGTACTCCTCCTCGATAGCTTGTAAACTACTTATTTCTTTATCTTGGTCTGCAATCCTATGATACACAGATATCAGTTCTTCCTCTCTTTGCTCCACCTTATTTGAGAAGTAAGCAAATGAAGCGATATTAATCGTGATTAGTAGTACTGTTATGAGAATAAAACCGATGATATTACGCTTTTTCATGATCTATAACAGCCTCCTTTAAGTACACAAATAATGCCTTACCTAATACTACTTAGGTAACTTATCTAGGGTAATTGCATGTATAATGGTATGCACGCTATAATTCCTCTTTTAATGTCCATTTATCACTTCCATCAAACTCCTAAGACCAAGTCATGTAATAGGAACAAGGAACCTGATGTTCAATAATAGCAGAAATGCTTGGTAATGTACCAATCCTGGTAACTTACCTGTAACCTCATAGATATACTTTAATTCCTATTGGTCACGTGACTGTGTATGTTGCCCTGTAATAAGTTTATGCCCTTGTATCTGAATTAAGTATTCTAATATATCTCTAACCTCTTTAGAAGCATTTTTATTACAAGGGGATACTCGTCTTTTTGCTTCCATTTTATTTTCAATATATGTACCTTTCATGGCAATAATTTATTATTATTTCTTAAGTTATCTGACTTACTCTCTCTTCTCTATATAGCAACATATGCCTTCTTCTCTGATTTTAATCCTAAGCTGACAAATTCATCAGAAAGCTTCGAGACACCAAGCGGCCAAATGGAAGTGAAACTATCCTCCAAAACCATATGGTATAATCCTATTTTACCGAATATATCCCAGTCCTTCAATCTATAAATCAATAAGCTTAATTTTTCTATCTTGTTGAATTCTAGCAGCACCTTTCTCGCACCAAGATAGGCATTAAGACATAATGTGCCTTGATTTGTAGGGAGATTCGAAGGACTTACTTTTATAGATTAGGGTATCAAAAAAAGAGGTTATAAACTTGCTAATTTGCAAATTCATAGCCCCATTTCATTAAATTCCAACAAGATATTGTTGATAAGCCTCTCGCAACTTATAGAAATCTTTTTTTCGAATTGGAACCTTATCTGGCAATACAGTCTTAAAATCATTGTCCTCAATACCAGTGACATGATCTAAATTAACAATATAGCTTTGATGACACCTTAGAAAGTTCTTTTTATTAATTTGATTCTCCACACCACTAAGCTTTCCATAGGTCTTAATAATTTCTCGGTTCTTTTTATGTAGAAATAAGACTTTATCATTACTTTCAATATAGACTATTTCTGATAGTAAGACTAGCCGATCAGCATAATCTGACTTTATACGTATATAGTTGATTTCATCTCCTATAATACTTTTTGTAAACTTATCAAGCAATGCTCTCATCTTTGAAACATCGAACGGCTTTAATAGGTAGCCATAGGCATATACATCATAACTATCAACAGCATGCTCAAGACTTACGGTACAGAATACAATCTTCACATTTTCATCGTAGTTTCGAATTAATGTAGCAGTCTCTATACCATTTAGTTGCTTCATAAAAATATCTAAAAAAAGTAGATGAAATTTATTTCCAGCATTTTGATAGGTCTCAATGAGTTCTTCCCCACTGGAATACATTGAAATTTCACAAAAGCAATTTTTCTTTTCGTAATAGTCTTCTAGAAATGACTTCATAATCTCAGAGTCAATGCTACTATCATCACAAATTGCAATTCTTATCATGATGTTTTCCCCTCTCCTTTAATAAATTTGTGTAAATGGTTATTAATAAGGACTATAATAAACAATTTTTACCATATTGTTGCGAACTTATATATAATGTTAGCGAAAATCTAACTTTTCATACAACTATAATATGTTATAATAAATATATCTTACATAGACAATCAAATGATTGCCTTTTGGATAAACATACCCTAATGCTAATGTAAAATCATTAGCAGTTTCCTCCCTTTTTTTCATCCAGCTTAGTTAAAGGTCCTCCACCAAAACGTGTCCCCCCCACGTTGGAGAAAATCTTTGTCAGAAGCTGGATGTTTTCGTTTCTATAGCACGAAAGCTCTCGAACTAATAGATAATTCGAGAGATTTCGATTATTTACCATAATTTTACCATAAATTGGGCAAGTGTACTAGTCTAAAAAAGTAGAATTTTCCCTTATTGAGGAATTTCTAATTTTTGTCCTATTTTAATATTATTGATATCGTCTATTTCATTATATTGTAATATATCTTCCAGGGTAACACCGTAAGATGTTGCTATTTTCTTTAATGTATCCCCTTTTTTTACGGTATAGCTTATTGTCCCATAGTCTGCTACAGTCTCAAAATACTCTTGAATCGCTTTACCAATTGCAGCTCCATAAGCCTTTTGATTTTCAGTCTTTATCAAGTACTCATAATCATTTGGATTACATAAAAACGCAGTTTCCAATAATACAGCAGGACAAGTTGTCAATCTAGTTAGAGAGAGACTCTTTTCTCTAGGATCACGTACTTTAAAGCCAAGGGCGTTTGCGATACTCTCATTCATCATCGATGGAACGTCTCTATAAAGAGTATAGCTATAATAAGTTAAAAAACCGTTGGTTGATAAATAATTCGTGGAATAATCCAGTGAATTGCCATGTATAGAGACAGATATATCTGGACGCAAGTTACGTATCATAGATACTCGATCAGTAAGAGAATAGAATACATCTTTATCTCTTGATAATACCACTTTTGCCCCCAAGGCTTCTAAAAACTCCTTTGCATAAAGAGTAATATTGAGATTAATATCCTTTTCCTTAGGTCCATATTTTCCCAATGGTCCAACAGCACCAGAATCATCTGCTCCATGTCCAGCATCTAAAAATATCGTAGTACCAATAAGGGATCCTTTTTCTTGAAGTCTCGGTGCTTTCTTCAATTCGAACTTCATGACTCCATTATTAAACAAAACATCATAGCCTAATACGATTGCATCCTCATAGAATTCGAAGCAATATATGACCTTTTTCTCATCTACATCAACTAGCTTTGTGACTGCCTTTACTAAATCATTCGGTGGTACTGTAATATTCTTCGCTGACGTAGTTTCGTATAAAGTCAAATATGCTTCTTGACCTTCAAAATAAACTTCATATAAGGTATTAATATTCATTTTTAATTCGGTAACAATTTGATTTGTCTCCCTCTTATTTGTCATTTTAGCGGAACTTACAATATTATTACCAAGTGCTTTATTATACATTTTAATACTTGATTTATCTATAAAAGTTCCATCTGCAATTTTATAGTAACCCTTTTGCTCTCCTAATAAGCGGACAGTAGTTCCTCGAGTTAACGGCATGCAATTCAAATCTGAACTACTTACAGAGGATCTTGGCATAGCATATTTACTCGTAATCACTCCATAAGCATCTGTTTTATATGCCTTATAGGACGAAGCATTAGAAGTTCCAGATGTTGTACCTGAAGTATTACCTGTAGTATTTTCTGAAGAAGTGGACGGTTTCTTGCGAATAATTGTCAACGTCTTTACCTTGTCATTATTCGTAAAAGTAAAGTTGTTCTCACCTACTAAAAGCTCAACATACTTTGTAAAAAAACCATATTCTGTAGTCTCTACCATTTCCCCATTTAAATATAGAGGGTATTCATAATCACAAGCACCAAGGATACTAATTTTTGACGAAGAAGTAGTATATTTATTAGCTGGTGTCGCAATGATAATGTCGTGTGGATTAACATATCCTTGCATTTCCTCCTCACCAGCATAAACAACTTTCGGTGAATCATAAACGAAATGAGATAATGATGTTGATATTGTTGCAACTATTAAAGTAGATATTAATAACTTGCGAATCTTAGACATACCATCCGTCCTTTCTGTACTTCTATATAAACTTCTTATTTTCTTTATACTATCTTTCGTTTGTGTTAAATATATGGCAACTAATAGCCTTTTTGCAATGTTACTTTTATATATTCATGGAATATTCTAAAACAAAAAATTATTTTATGTTGAAAAGATTGTAAAAATTGTAAAAATATGATATATTTACTATTGTTTGTAATATAGTATATGGGAGGTTTTAAAATGAAAAAGAAAATAGCATTACTTTTAGCGCTTGTTATGGTGTGTGCAACCATGTTAACAGCTTGTGGAAGTTCAAGTTCAAAGTTTGTTGGAACTTGGGAAATGACATCTGCTAAGGCTGCTGGTGTAGAAGCAATTGATCAGATGAGAGAATCTGGTTATGACATGTCATTTAAATTTAATGATAATGGTAAAGTTAAAGTTTACACTAATGGGGAAGAACAAGCTGAAACTGATTGGAAAGAAGATGGGGATAAAGTCACTATCGTTGAAGGTTCTAATGAAATGGACCTTACATTAAATGATGGAAAGCTTGTAATGGAACAAATGGGTGTTACATTCACTTTCGAAAAGAAATAGAACACTAAAATAGTACCGCTAAAAAAGACATTCTTGGATGTCTTTTTTTGATTGAATCCCCATCATCCAATTTACTAATATATCTTGCAAAAAGTCTCTAAAGCAAATTCATTCTTGCTTTAGAGACTTTTAACTTTTTGATAGTATTTATTAATTGACCTTAAACTGATTTACAGAACTGGTGAGTCCCTCCATCAGATCCATAACCCCCTGAAGATTATTTCTTACTCCTTCCATGATTGCATATTGCTCCTCAGTTTCAGCCGATGTCTGCTGCGTATTGGCATTTAATTCTTTCGCAGTATTAGAAAGAGAGGACGTTTTGCTTAAGATTTCTTTGCTATTTGTTTCAATACTTAAGATTGCTGTCGTTATATCCTTTATTCTTCCATTGGTCTTCTCATTGGACGCAGAAAGATTCTCAAGGTGCTGCTTAACTTCTGCCATAACCCTTACACCATTTCTAGCCTCGACAACACCGCTTTGGATTGCTGCACTAGAACGGTCAATTTCTTCTTGTACTGCGATAATCAGATCGTTAATTTTCTTGGTGGCATCACTGGACTGTTTGGCTAAATTCTTAATCTCATCAGCAACGACTGCGAATCCTTTTCCTTGTTCACCGGCAGATGCTGCTTCAATTGATGCATTTAACGCTAAAAGATTTGTTTGCTTGGATATGTAGGATACAGTATCACTAAAAGATAGAACTTCCTTGAATTTTTCCTCCAGGTTCTTCATTAGGGAGGCTGTTGAATCTACTGTCTCATTTACCAGATGAATCTGTTCAACTGTGTTTTCTAGCTTTTCTGATGCATCCTGCATACTCTTCATACCAATATCAGAATCGCTTAACACCTGCTCTATATTATCTGTGATATTCTTGATCTCAAAAAACACTTTGTTCATGGAAGCATCAACCTCATCAACACTGCTTACCTGTGAACTAGCACCATGAGCAATTTCAGTTACTATTCTTGTAATCTCTTCCGTCGCCTTGTTCGTAATATCTACATCGTTATTTAAAGAATCTATTTCTTTTAATACCTGATCCGTAGACTTCCTGATCCCATTAATCATGGAAGACATGTTATCCACCATTGTCTGAAACGCCACAGACAGTCGCCCTACTTCGTCTGTACGATTCGTATCAACTCGAACGGTTAAGTCACCATTTTTTATTATGTTTATTTTAGACTGTAGAATTTTTAAAAAACGTATAATAATAGAAGCTACGACTATGGATAAGAGGATACTGATAACGACTGCAATCCCTGCCACCATAAATGTCCTACTATTGGCATCCTCTAATTTTTCGACCATATAATTGGCGTCGAAATCGGCTCCTAATATCCCAACTACGTTACCAGACGCATTCTTAATTGGGATATAACCCGATATCAAATCACCCCATTGCTCATTACCGTTGAATTCAAAATCTTCCTTACCATTCAAAGCAGCAATCATCGCTTTCGTAACATTTTCTTCTACATCACCAAGCAAGGATTCACCTTCAGAACCTTCTTGAGTACCATCAACGGCATAGATGTAATCTCCTGAAGTTGTTTGGCTCATAGTATAGAGGAATTTAAGTCCGGTACTTACTCTCATTTTAATTAGCTCTTCCTTCAATTGAGTATAATATTCATTACTCATGTCTTGGGACTCCACCAATTGCGCAAATTTATCCGCATCAATAGTACTATTTACTGATCTTGTTATGTTTAGCGCCATCTGACCTAAGGTATATTCTATAGAAGATTTGGCTGACTTATAAGAAAAATAATGAATTGTAAAAGAAGAAATCAAAACTAGACTGGTACATAACAAACAAATTTTAAACATTAATGAATTTAACTTATTTCTCATACTACCTCCACATGTACAAATTCTTAGTATACCTATTGCCCAAGTAAAGTTATATTGTTTATATTTATAAAATAGTTAAATTATGTAATCACATGAAAGTCAAATTTCTTTACTTTAGTGAAATATGTATCCTTTAATTATACTCTAATTTTATTTTTTTTCCATCATTTTCATTAAAATTAAACATTTTTTTCAGAAAATTTTGACTACTTGTTGACCTATATTCAACTCTCTATTTTTATCATAGAGTTCATGCTTCACGTACAGTTAATATGTAAAAAAGACACATCATGTAAGTGATGTGTCTTTTCTCTATTAAGGCGACAATCAGATTTGAACTGATGAATCAGGGTGTTGCAGACCCATGCCTTACCACTTGGCTATGTCGCCATATAAAATTATATTCCACCGTTAAATTAATTATGATGGAATATTAACTCCCCGAGTTGGGCTCGAACCAACAACCCCACGGTTAACAGCCGTGTGCTCTACCATTGAGCTATCGAGGAATACTTATAAACTTCTCATTGAAATCATCGATTTAACAAACTTTTTAAGGTTAAGCCCTCGACCTATTAGTAACAATCAGCTACATGCGTTACCACACTTCCACCTTTGTCCTATCAACCTTGTCGTCTTCAAGGGGTCTTACTAGCTTATGCTATGGGATATCTTATCTTGAGGGGGGCTTCACGCTTAGATGCCTTCAGCGTTTATCCCGTCC
>JAEYWQ010000282.1 GCA_023428885.1 Bacillota bacterium | reverse complement strand
CTTTCCTCTCTTTCCAACTACGTATAGATTTAATAGTAACCAATCCTAACCCAATGAAGCCATTAGTTCTAGTTTTGTGAGGTTAGTAAAAAGTTAACTACTATGTAAATATAGTATATTATTGCAGCTGACGATTGAGGATAGAAAATCCTCTCGTGCGCATATCATGTATACTATATCATAACCTACTTCAATAATTCAAGATTCTTATTGATTAATTCATATCTTTGTGCTACACAATCAACAGAACGTAGGGGATCGCTTGGTGTATGAAATACATAATCTATTAACTTATCAATTGTAGTTGTTGCAACATGCAATCTGGTGTCAGAAGAAGCATAATAAATATAAACATCACCGTTATCTCTGGCAATAGCTCCATTGGTAAATACAACATTACTTACATCACCGATGCGCTCTTCTCCTCTTGGACCTATTAACATACCAGAAGGTTCAGCGATTACTTTGCTTGGATCTGTTAAGTCAGTAGCAAAGGCATAGATGACATAACGCAAACCTGCAGCTGTATTACGAACTCCATGAGCGATATGAATAAAGCCTTTCTCAGTTTTGATTGGAACTGCACCGGCACCATTCTTAGCTTCTGTTATGGTATGATATTTTCTTGCACTGGTAATTATTTCTTCATCAATCACCGCATTGGTAATGTCATCGCATAAACCAAATCCAATTCCACCGCCAGAGCCAGTATCAATAAAGTCATCCATTGGTCGTGTATAGAAGGCATATTTTCCATTCACAAATTCAGGATGCAAGACCACATTTCGCTGTTGTGGAGAACGAAGCGTCTTTAAATTCAAAAGACGATCCCATGTCTTTAAATCCTTGGTACGGACTATACCAGCAGCAGCAACCGCTGCAGAGAGGTCTTTCGCTTTGGTATCTTTACTCTCTGAGCAGAATACACCATAGATATAGCCATCTTCATGCTTGGTTAATCGCATATCATATACGTTGGTTTCTTCTTTACAGGTATCAGGCAATAGGATTGGATAATCCCAAAACTTAAATCCATCGATACCATTGTCACTCTCAGCAACAGCAAAGAAGGATTTTCGATCATTTCCCTCGACTCTTGCAACTACGTAGAACTTACCATCTAATTCGATTGCACCTGCATTAAACACTGCATTTACGCCAAGTCGCTCCATAAAGTATGGATTTGTTTCCTTATTCAAGTCATACTTCCATGTTAGTGGAATATGTTCACGTGTTAGAACAGGATACTCATATCGATCAAAGATTCCATTGTACTCCTCAGATTTCACATTCTTACGTTCTAACAGCTTACTTTGTTGTTCAAGTAACTGATAATAGCTCTCGTGTATCATATAAAAATCCTTACCTTTCTTCAGAAGCTGCAAACTTATGTATGAAAACTATAACATTTACACTATATTTCTCTTTATCAACTCAAAGCACATTCTACCGTTGTGGTATGGGCATTTCCATGGTTCTACAATCGGTTTTTCGCTGAATGGCTTACCATCTTTGTCTACTTCCCAATACCACTCAGAAGCAGCTCTCTTATCCACTACTTTCATTAAGATGAAATCAAAGATATCTCTAGCAGCATCTAAGTATCTTACCTGGTCTTTATCCTTCTCATAACCATTTATAAAACCGACCACTGCCTCTGCCTGAACCCACCAGATTCTTGAACTGTTCACCTCACCACGGTCACATTCATTTAATAATGAGTGGTCTTGATATGCTACTTCATATATTTGTTTTGTTAAATCCTTGGTAATTGCTAATAATTTATTGGTATAATTCTCATCAGCAAGTAGCTCGCAGGTACGATCTACCAACCAGGCGGTCTCAATATCATGACCATAAGAATGAAGATCAAGAATAGAGTTATAGTTTTCATCAAAAAATACTTCTTGACGATGTAATTGAGGGTTGTAAATCTTACCTATGATCGCATCTAACATAAAATATAGACGTTCTTTAACTCTTTGATTTTTAGAAACACGATAACACTCTGTATAGGCTTCTAATACATGTAGCAGAGTATTCATTGTCTTATGCGCAATAACGCCATTTTCTGATAGTTTATCATTATCTACTGGCTCAAACTTACGATTAAATGCTTCTAAATAACCGATGCTGTCAGTACACTTTGATTCAATAAGATCTACTAAAACAAAGGCCATATTCAAGGCTTCTTCTTGCTTGGTTGCATCATAATAGGAGCATAATGCATAGATTGCAAAGGCTTGATTATAAGTATGCTTCGTATCATCGAATACACTGCCATCATAATTTAGCGACCAGAATATACCTCCATTTTCCTTGTCCAAACAATGATTTTTCAAAAATTCAAACGCATGCTTTGCATAAGCCAGTAAGGATTCATCCTTCAATGTCAGATAGGCATTGGAATAAAACCATAAGATACGGCTGTTTAAGATACAACCTTTTACCGCTTTTTTGTCAACCTCTAGATTGTAGTCCATATAACCATAGAAGCCACCATTTACATCATCCTTAAGCTTTGACCAGAATGGTAAAATCTTATCTGTCAGATGTTTTCTTGCTAAATCCATCATCATACTGATATCTCCTTTAACAAATCGTAGTGCGATATAAATAATTAGCTAATTCCCAAAAACCATTTGATTGGGTTACCAGCCGAGTGGGTTTGGGAATTAGATTTTCTCTTAATAAATTACAGCAGCAAGATAAAAGTCACTTGCAAGGTTTTCACTAGCTTCGATGATCGTAATTGTTAGGGTATGCTTCCCTTCTTTATCACAGAATATATCTTGTAATTCTAACTTGTCACCCCAAGTTTCGGTAAAGTTAGCATCTAAAACTACTGCTTGCGATTGCTTATCATCAATTACAGCCCTTGCAAGAGGTGCTGGTTGATGAATGGATTTACGATATTGTACAGCAATCTTATCACCTTCAAATTCAAAGCTTATACTAGAACCAATCTTACTCGCGGTCCAGCCATTCTTAAAAATATCTGTAATATGATCTTGCTCTGCTTCATCTTTTTCAAATCCCTGAATAACTGGTGTAGAATTTTTATTGTTGTATCGTTTGTAATTTCCATAATCCTTCTTATGAAAAGGCTCTGGAGTTACATACTCACTCACAAGCTTAGAAGTTGTAATTTTATGATAGATAACTTCTAGAAGATTGATTATTACACCGGCTACAAGTTCATGCCCAGCATCGTTTGGATGTAGGTTATCTGGAGTTATATCTCTTATGTCTATCTCACCGTCAATAAGAGCTTGATAGATACTTTCTTTCATACTAACGATAGGTAGATCGTAATGCATACCAATTTCATTATGAATTCTTTGAGTATTGATTCCAGTGTCATATTGAACATTATTAAACATAAATAATGCAGGTTCCTTCTTGGAACTTAAGATTTTGCGAACACAGCCTTCAAAGGTTTGTGCAAACTTCTCAGTATCCTCATCATTCACACTGAATTCAAGAAATACCACATCAGGTTCAAAGCTTAGTAAATCACTGTCAAGACGCGCTAGTCCAAACTGTGAAGTAGTTGCACCTATTCCTGCGTTTACATAGTTAAATTTATGCTGGAATTTCTTTTCCCACCATTCAAACACTCGATAGGCATAGCAAGTAGATGGCTTACTTGATAAAGATCCTTGTGTTATGGAGCCACCAATAAAGCCTATAGTTAAAGGCTCTTGATTGATCGCCATCTCCATTACCCTTTGAAATCGGGTCAGATTACCTTCATTGATCACTCCGCGTGCATTTAGCTTATCTAAGTTCATGCTAGTCGCCTCTCTTATAGCATACCCAGGGTACCATCATCGCCATTCTCAACATGATTTGCTTTTACATATTCAACGATCTCATCTACAGTTGTAAATGCTAAGCCTACATAGCTGTCTGCTGCTCCATAATAAATAGCAATTCTACCTGTAGTCGCATCTGTTAATGCTGCACAAGGGAATACTACATTACCAACAAAGCCTCTTTCTTCGTACCACATCTCTGGAGTAAGAATAAAGTTTTCAGAACGATATTTTACGATGGAAGGATTATTAATATCAAGTATCGCTGCACCCATGCTGTATACATAACCATTACATGTTCCAGAAACACCATGATAGAATAATAACCAACCCTCACTTGTTTCAATAGGAGCTGCTCCCCCACCAATCTTTAAGGATTGCCACCACTGACCATGACCTTTCGTCATAACATGTCTGTGCTTACCCCAGTAAGTTAAGTCTGGACTCTCACTTAAGAAGATATCACCGAATGGAGTGTGTCCGCTATCACTTGGTCTGCTTAATAGTATGTAATTTCCATTGATCTTTCTAGGGAATAATACACCATTACGATTAAATGGAATGAATGGATTCTCTAATCTTACAAAAGTCTTAAAATCAGTTGTCTTAGCCAAACCTAATGCTGCTCCATAGAAATCAGTACACCAGATGATATAATATGTATCTTCTACCTTGATTAATCTTGGGTCATAAGCATATCTTGGCATATAAGGATCGCCAGCTTCATTTACAAATTGAATTTTATCTTCTTCATAGGTCCAATGAATTGCATCTTTACTATAACCTAAGTAAAGGTGAGGAACCCCGTTGGTTTGCTCTCCACGAAATACACCAATGAACTCACCATGATATGGCACAACCGCACTATTGAAAATTCTTGCTACTCCTGGTAATGGATTACGATCGATAATTGGGTTTTCTGAGTATCTCCATACCGGACCTGGACAATTTGCTGGCTTTTCCTGCCATGGGATATTAGGTAAGTTATCAGTAAACATTGTGACTTTGCTCATAATATTATCTCCTTTTATGTAGTTATACAATCTCAAAATTGTATGGTGCAATATAGTGCATTTTACCATTATGTATAGTGCTTTTTTTTACTTTATATATGCATTATATCATATATAATGACTGAAATCAATCATTTTAAGTTAGTAAAAACAAGTTTTCATTAAAATTATTATTTTTTTTAATTAAAAAATTGATTCCTATTATATTTTTTTGCACTATTTTGCATTATTGATTTTATCAGGAATAAAGTGTGCTTCGCACACTTTCGCGACAAAATTCCATTCCCGGTCGTGTGCATCTTGGCACGTAGTGCCTTTACATCATAAGAAATTGTGACGCAATTTCTTATGATGTAAAAAGGAGCTGTTACAAATCTGAAATTTAGACCTGCAACAGCTCCTTTTAAGGTATTATATTAACTCTTTATAAGTTGATATTACTTGAAATAACGATCAAGTGCATCCTGAACGATTTGCTTTGTAGCCTCAGCATACTGAGCAGCAGTCTGCTCCCCGTTCATGATTGGTACCATCGAGAAGTCTGAAAGACCTAAGTTCTGCCAGATATCAAACTGCTCTCTTGTTCCCATCCACTCAAGGTAATCAAAGTTTCTTTCTGTCATCATCTGGTTTTCAAACCATTCAATGTCATCACGTAGCTCTAAGTCTCCATCAAACCAGTTAGTCCAGTCATAGAATACATTGTAAACTAACTCTGGATCCTCTACACCGTTAGGAATAAAGTAATAGTTACCACTTGTGTATACCTGTTTGTTTGTATCTTTGCTTCCGCTTGGACCTACTGGCCATGGAACTACACCAATTTCAAATCCAACATCAGGGGAGATACCAAACTCACTAAATACCCATGCAGCAGCTGTAAAGAAAGCACACTGTTTGTTTGCATATAATTGGTTGTTAGCATTCCAGTCATCCTGATTCCATGGAGCTGCTGTCTTATCTTCCACATACATTCTCTGGATTAATTCCATTGTTTCGATTGTAGCAGGAGAAGTTAAACCTTCTTTTACATCTCCAGCAATTGATGCGCCGTTAGACATTAATAAGTTATTAAGTAAAACTGTCCACCAACCTGCAAAGCCGTAAACATCAGTAGAACCATCACCATTGGTATCTTTTGTTAATATTTTTAAGTATTCTTCGAACTTAGCCCAAGTCCACTCACCTCTATCCCATAAATCCTGAGGATTTTCAAGGTTAGCTTCTTTGATCATATCCATATTGAAGGACAAAGGATAACCACCCAACTGATTGCTCTTGTTAACTGCTTTAAATAAGTAGTTTTTATCAGAGTTCATAATATTTAAATAAGTTAAAACATTTTGCTCAGTAAAGATATCGTTATCTGCTGGAGCGAAATCAGCAATGTTCATTGCATAGCCGTTCATAGCTGCTGGAACACCGAACTGAAGATCAGTTTCATAGATATCAACATCTGGTTTACCAGACATGACGGAAACGTTAATACTTTCGATTACACCTGCCCAAGTAAGATTCACAAACTGGAACTTAACATTATATTTTTCTTCGATAGCTCTCATATTATCTAACTGCATCTGAGCTGCTTCTACGTCAGTAACATCTGGGTTATCTTCGATTGCATCATGATCTGATGTATAGTAATGGTCATACCATGTACCAACTTTGATAATTCTTCGTCCTTCACTGTCGTATTCTGCACGGCCACCCTTAGTTGTGGATCCACCGTTATCAACTGGAGCTGTTGTAGCTGTATCAGGTGCTTTCGTTGGGTCTGTACCTGCATTTGTTTCAGTAGTTTTTCCTTCTTTACCACAAGCAGCTAAAGAAAATACCATTGAACCAGCTAAGATTAATGATAATAATTTTTTAGTTGTCTTCCTCATTCTTATACCTCCATAAAATATTCGATGTCCAAAATATTATTCTGCTGGATATCCGATAGATACACTATAAACTTCCCAATCCTGTTCACCTTCAGCTTGTAAGATTGCTAAACTAGCTGCAAAATCCTCAGTTCCAAGAGCTTCTACGATTTGATCGTAAGTAATCTGGCATTCTGTGTTATCTGCATTCTTTGCTGCGGTTCCCTGTGCAATACGAGTCCAACCATATGGAGCTCCATCTGAAGGTACAGCTACTAACCAAACATTACCTGCACTCTTATACTTAATAGTTACAATACAACCAGGTTTTAATGCAGTTGCATCAAAAGAACCACCACCTACTGTTGTAGTAACACCAGCCTGAGCCCAAGCAGCAGCAGAAACTGCAAAATCTGGAATCTCAACCGCATCTTTTACCTTTACTAAAGAAGGTGCTAACTTACCAATCTTTACACTATAAACTTCCCAATCTGCTTCACCTTCACATTGAAGAATTGCTAAGCCACTAAAATCATCTGTTCCTAATGCTGCTACAATCTGTTCATATGTGATCTGGCAAACTGTATTATCATCATTTCTTGCTGCTGTTCCTTGTTCAATTCTAGTCCATCCAAATGGTGCACCATCTGCAGGTACTGCTACTAACCAAACAGGGCCTGCACTCTTATAGCTAATAGTTACAACAGATCCTGGAACTAATAATGCTGGATCAAATGTACCACCACCAGCGATAGTACTAACGCCTGCCTGAGACCAAGCGCCTGCTGCAACTGCAAAGCCTTCGATTTCAACATCACCCATAGTAGCTGGTAATTGTTTGGATTCAACACCGATTGTCACTTTAGAAACTGACCACTCAACATCACCTTCTGCTTGAAGAATAGCTATGCCTGATAAGTCGTCTGTACCAAGAGCTTCTACAATCTGTTCATAAGTAATCTGGCAAACAGTATTACTATCATTCTTAACTGCAGTCTGTTGTTGAATTCTAGTCCATCCAAATGGAGCACCATCACCCGGAACTGCTACTAACCATACATTACCGTCTGGTGCTGAGTAATTAATTGTAAGGATAGTACCTGGTTTTAATAAGCTTACATCGAATGAACCGCCACCAGCTACTGTGTTAACACCTGCCTGAGCCCATGCTCCTGCAGCCACATTAAAGCCTTCGATTTCTACTTCATCTTTCACCTTTGTTAAGTTGGACCAGTCTTCTTGACCAAAACCTGCTGGCTTATCAAACTTCACAGTAGTATCCACTGGAATAGCTTTACCCTCAGCATCACGGATTACTACATTATCTATGTAAAGGTCAACTGGTTGATCAACAACACCTTTACCGTTGTCTGTACTTTTAGCAAGGGCAAAATAGTTCTTTGCTCCTGCAACAAAGTATTCACCCTCATTTGCTAATTTACCTACTGCTTTGTTAGGGTTTTTACTCTCTAGATATACAGACCAGTCATCTTTTGATTCCGTTAATTTCTCCCCACTATAAGCGATTACTGAACCTGCAACTGCTCTAAATACACCATCAGCAGATACTGCTGTTACATCCATCTCGATGGAACGTACATCAGCAATTCTATCTCCAACAAGGCTAGCTACGTCGAACGCAACATAAGGTACCTTAAAGGATTGAGCATCTACAAAAAGTTGTTTGGACCCATTATAATCCACAACGGATATAAGGGTATCATCTGCATCTCCTGGTGCTGTATTGATCTGAACGAAGTCAAAAACACCATCTTCAAAATCAATACCAACAAATTCTTCTACCGGCGCCTTCGTTGGTTCTGGGGTTGCTGTAGCTACTTCTACAGGTGTCGGTGTTACTTCAGCTATCGTTTCTTCTGCTTTCTTGCTACATGCAGCTAATGAGCTTACCATGAGTAAGGACAAAGAAATTGCTAAAAACCTTTTTTTCTTTAACATACTACTCCTCCTTAAAATGTTTGGTCAAAACTCTATACAAGCTGTGAATCACAGCAGTGTATCAATGTAACATAACAAAATCTTTTTTTGCACTTTCTAGTGCATATTGATGCATTATTTATGGAGAACTACTTTTTTTACTTATACTATTTTACCAAATCATTGCAAATATTTCAATGCTTATTGTGATATTTGCTAAAATAATGCATATTTTTTCAGCATGTAAATAATGCATTATTGTTCTTTTTAGTGCATTTTTCTTAACTGCAGTAACATTCAGCATTCACTGATTCAACTTTAACCAACGATACCGCTTCTCTCTACACCTTCAATAAATCTTCTCTGTAGTAAAACATACATGATTACAATAGGTAAGATTACTAGAACAATACCAGCATACAGATAAAGTCTGGATAGGGTAGGACTTAATATCTTATCTACATTTTGAATGGTTGCTTGAAGAGAACTAATCTTCTTACTAATAACAATCTTATCACTGATATTGAACAGTTTAGCAAAGAAAGTATCATTGTACTGCCATACCATGGAGAAGATTGAAACTGTGATAACTGATGGAATCGCATTTACTAACATAATTCTAAAGTAGGTATACCACATTCCTGCGCCATCCACGAATGCTGCTTCTTCAATCTCTTTCGGAAGTCCTCGAAAGAACTGATTAAAGATATAGATAAATAAACCTGCTCGCAATCCACATCCGAAAAACGACATGATATACATTGGGATTTGGGATCCTAACAACCTAGCACCATTACTTCCAAATAGATGTGACAATCCGAAGAAATCAAAATTCTGAAAGGTAACATATAAAGGAAGCATGATCGAGTGTGTAGGGATAACAATCATTATGATTACGCAACCAAACAGCAATTTCTTTAATGGGAAGTTAAATCTTGCAAATCCATAACCTACCATGGAGCAAATGATAACTTGAATTGCCATTAAAGATAAATCATAGAATAAAGTCTGTCCTAATACCTTTAAATAATCAAGTCTTAACCACGCCAAGCGATATCGTTCCATGGTTGGCTCTTCTGGAATAACATAAACCATAGAATTTGTTTTATCTGCATCGGAGAAAAAGGAATTTGCAATAATACCGATCAATGGTCCAAGTATTACATAGCTAATACCGATTAGTATTACAATTTTGAAAGCCCAAAAGAGAAAACCTTTGGATTTAGTAATATATTTCTTTCTGTTATTAGCAAACACTTTGTCATTTTTAATGTTATCTACAAACTGTCTGCCCTTTGTCATTAATTCCATAGCTTTCTCCTTTCTAGTTATAATAGAAGGTTCGTTTCGATATCCAGCCAACAACCACTACTAAGATACCACAAACCGCTATTGTACTAATTAAACTCATTGCTGATCCCAAACCATAATTTAGTTCAGTAAATACAGTATTGTAAGATAATTGAACCACTTCACTGCCAGCAAATTTATCAACTACGGTATAAACAAAATTGGTAATAATTAGTGGCATGATCATTGGAAATGTTACTTTCCAGAAGGTTTCATAAGCAGTTGCACCTTCAATCTTAGCTACCTCATATAGAGAGCTTGGAACTGACTGTAGGGCAGCTATAAAGATTACAATCTGAACACCAGAAGCTGTAATAATACCACTTAATCGTTCCACAGCTTCCACAACATAATCTAGGATAGACAATGGAATTCCTAAGGTATGGAACAAGTCGATATAATACATCATATCAATACCGGCTCCCGAATCTGCTGTAAGTGCTTCAGATGCAGCTCCTACTCCACTACTCATCATCGTTGCCGATAATTTAATAGCATCCTGAATAGCCTCTGAATTCATGATGACCGGCAAGAAAAATATTGCTCTAATAATGGTTCTTCCCTTGAACTTCTTGTTTAATAATAAGGCGATAAACACACTGAAGAATATAATCAAAGGAACGTCAATTAGCATATCAAATATAGATGTTGTAAATACTTCATTAAAAGTACCATGTTTTTTAAAGGCATAAACAAAATTATCTAAACCAACATATGTTAGTTTATAACCACCACCTCCAGGGATAATCTCTGAAGTAGACAAACTAAAGTTGATTGTCATTAACAAGCTTCTTAGATAGAATAACAAGAAGCCAATGAGCCAAGGGGAAATGAAGAGCAAACCAACAATGGCACGCTTACGTGTTAAATTCAGCCTAAATCGATTTTTCATTCGTTCACTCCCTCCATTTCATATCCATTTGCCGGAATTTCAATATTACCTGCCATAACAGCTTTATTTGATGTATTTACATAAATGATGACACCGTTATCGTAGGTAATCTTTTTCACTTTGGCAGCTGAATCTAAGATTTCATGTTTCACAATGGAAGAACCTTGCACATGTTTGAGAACTGCATTCACATCGTTATAAATTGATATAGCATCACCTTTCCACTTGTCAAATGTGGTACTATAGAATTCATTCAAACCAGTATACTTTAATTCTGTAGAATCCTCATATGAGAAAACAAAATGAGGTGCTGCACCATACTCAAGAAGTTTTAAAATCACTTCACTTCTATTGCTATAATCCATTAAGTTGATAGAGGAACCACAATAATTTACATAGCCATGAAGAATCATCTGATAGAAAGGAATCTCATAATTCACCATCGAAAAATCATTATGAGCCATAGGTACATTCTCAATATCAGTTGCATAAGCAAAGGCATAGTCATTTGCTTTGTTTATCAACAAGTCTTTTCCAGTTTCCTCTACTTTCTTCAACTGACCTTCTACCACCTGAAGCGCTTCTTCACGGTTAATTGGACGGGTACGTCGTTTATCAGAGATTAAGGAAGAACCTAAGTCACGAAGAGATATACCTGTAATATCAATAGAAGTAATCTCATCAGTAAAATCTTCTACATATCGAGGTAGAAATCTTGGAGAAAGCATATAGAATCTTCTCTCCTGATACCCAAAGGAGGAATATTGATCTAAAGATACTGGATCAATCATACCAAACTCAGCTTCTACACTATAAGCAAAGTATCTTGAAGTTTCTACAGTAGATTTATATCTTTTTGAAATAACCGTAACCTTTTGGAGGGCAACATCACCATATAATTTACCGCCATTTGCTTCTATCTTAGCAGATAAGTCTTCCAGATCCCTTTCACTACCTAGTTTCTTCACCAGTTTCAATTTATCTGGTACATCATGATAATAACCACCGTTAAACCATCCCTGATAGTTCATTATAATATTCTTAATATCAGCATCCGCCAGCTCATCAACCATCTTACCAGCTTGTTCATAATTGGTAACAGAAAAAGTTTCACGATACTGACTACCAAGGAAATAATTCGTTCTCTTTACGGCACCAATTACATCCATAAACATTGGAATATCTGTTTTAGCTTCTTGCTTAGTTAGCTTACCTTCCGCGATTAAGCGATCTCGGTAAAAGGATGCCATACCTGAATATCCCTTATAATCCTCTGATAAAATAGAATACTGAACAGTAAGATTCGCTTTATAAAGATTTGGCTCTACAAGTGTCATTTGAGACTCATTACCAGTCTGACCAGGAAAGACCATAACTTCATCTGTTCGTATAATAAAGGTTGGATAAGCAAAGTTATAAGAGTTATATTTTCCAGCGACACAAGCACTAATAGCTGCTAAGGAAGAACCATCTTCAATCGTCACTAAGGTGTCATGTTTTTCTTTGGAGATACCAAACATTGCAAGTCTAGCATCCTCTGTTAACTCTACAATCTCATCATCCTGCACCAATGGATCCATGCCATAGACGCTTTGTGTATACTCTGCTGCTGCAAATCTTCCATTGTTAAAGTTCATCACCGAACCAGAACCATTTGGTAATACAAGATAGCCACTTTCAGAGGAACTACCTGCGTCCATGTAACGTAACAACTGGATTTTAGCAACTTTAGCACCATTGGTTTCTATAATTTTTTCTGTATTGATAGAAACTTGTAAACCTGTATTATTTAAAGTAAAATCAACAGGAATCGTAATTGACAAGGGTATTTCTACTTCCGCTCCGGAAGCCTCCATATCAGCTGCATAGTCCTCAGCAGTATAACCAGCTAAGGTAAAGTACTCATTCAGCTTATTGAAGGTTGCAAGACCTGATTTACCAGCCAATTCCAAGAAGCCTTCCTGGGTTTTGGACTTCATATAACGTTTCTTAATGTATTTTGCAGCCGATTCTTCACCTATTTCATTCAAAGTATCAATGACAGCTGTTAATCTATCTTCTTTAATGATTGTCGGAACAATACCTGTGGGATTTGAAGTATCACCTAAGGTATAGATAAACCGCACTCCGTTTGTAACACTTTCTGCTTTTAACTGATTTAGAGCAACACACTGATCATAGGAATTATATACTGTCAAAGCAAGATTGGCATTGTAAAACTCTACAATCATCTGTGATTTCAGGAAAGAAATGTTTACATCCCTGGCAATAGCATCAGAATCCGCATCCTGTGGATTGGAATAAATAATCTCGCCATTTCTTTTGTCGTATACTGCAAGTTCCCCTGTTGTAGTACGAGCATATAGCTTAAAATTATCATTTTCTGCCACCAAAGACATATCAGTAACCTTTGGATCTGGGTCAGCTAACGCAGTAAATTCTCTACTCTCTTCATAGCTTTTATCAAGCAGATAATCTTTGTAATCATAATAAAGTACATATTTGTTTAAATACCATACACCGTAACAGATGCCTCCGACTAAGAGTACTGCCAGGCACGAAAGAATTATTTTCTTAATTGTTTTCATGACTTAAGTCCTCCTAGAATCTGAATGATAATTCTACATAGATGTTATGGAAGAAATTATAAACCTGACTAATCAATTCACCAAACATCATGAGAATAAAGATAATAACTAAAACCGCTAAGAATGTTAAAACTAAGGTCACTAAGGTTTTTGCCATGGAATAGTTATGAATTGTCATAATTCCAATTAATGCTAAGATTGCTGACCATGCAATTCCAATCGCTATAAAGATATAGTAGAATGTCTCTTCATCTGCTGCAACAAATTGAGAAATCAAAGTTCCAGGCAGGACTGTCAATACCATAGGAAGCACGGAGTAACCAAGAATCGTTATGATATCTTTAAATCTTCCTTCCCCCTCCATTAAGCAAGTAATGGACCAGTTTCCCACACTTAACAAGAGAAATAGTAAAGCAACACCCATCAATTCATTCACAGAATCCACGGTACGAGGATCCGTATCATTTACGATGAAGCTGGCATTGATACGATTCATTGAAAAACTAAAGCTGAATAAGATAACATAGATGAGAGCTAGTAATACGCTTCCACGCTCACGATGTCGGATTTCATAGAATCCAACTGACGGATGCGTCAAAACATAAAACGAATACTTCACCTTTTCTAACGAAATTAATCGCTTCATTCAAGTCCGCCTCCTTCGTCTGTATCGATATAAGTCTTTTTACGTCTACGTAAAATCATCTTAGTTACTGATACACCAGCAATTAACACGATTATTCCCGTTAACACATAGCCAATATTATCTTTTAATACTTCATTTCGATAACGCTTATAAGCAATGGAGTAATATTCTCTGCTCATACCTAGTTTTAAGTACTTCATAGCTTGATGATTATCACCAGCTGCAAGGTAAGCCTTACCTATACCAACATTAGCTAATTCGAAATTTTCATCTAGCTTTAACACTTGCTGCCAGAGATCAACAGCTTCAGCTTCATCACCACTATATCGAAGTGATATTGCTTCATTGATTAAGGAACCATAGATTGTTTCGTTAAAGATAAGAATTTCATTTCTGGTTGCATCAAGTACGATAATCTTCTCCCCGATGGATTCAATAGCAACAGGCTTCTTAAAGGTTCCTGCCTGTGTTCCAAGACCACCAAAGATATACAAGAGATTACCTTCGGAATCATAAGTAAAGATACGTCCACGTCTGGAATCCAGTAAGGAGTAAATACCATCATGACGGTAAGTTACATCCACCATAACCGATGGTCCGCTATAATCGGAAAAACTAAGGAAATCTATATCGCCACCAAGATTTTTCTTTGTTCCTTTTACGATAACATCTTCCCCTTTTGGATTTAAACGCTTTACCGCTTGAATACCATTGGTATCAAGGTTGGAAGCATAGATAAATCCAGATGGATCAACATCAATTCCAGTAAATTCAGGTGCTATGTATAAAGACTGCTTGGAACGTTGTTCTTTTGAAGATAGTGACTTCCAGATCTTTTCCCATAAAGTAATATTAACTTTGATTGTACCGAAGTAACTCTGGAACTTGCCATCGGCATCAAATACCATAAGGCCTTCCGTTACACCCTGTGCAATACAATAGATTCGATCTGCATAATCAACCACAATCTTTTGAGGAGTAAAAACGTAATCCTCTGAGATAACTTCGTTTTCTGGATTATCTACAATCTTAACTAGCTTTCCTTCTGGATCTAATACAACAATACGACGATTTTCTGAGTCAGCGATATATAATTGATTGGAATTAGAAACTGCCACCCCATATGGCTTCTTGAAACTGTCAATCGTACCATTGTTATCAAAGGATGTAATTTCTTTCACTACTTTAGTTAATTCAGAATCAAACACTACAATACGATTCTTATCAGTATCTGCCACATAGATTAAGTTATCTACCGGAGAGATACATAAATCCTGTGGGTTTAAAAAGGCTCCTATACCAAAATCAGCTGCATTGATTGCAGAGTCTGGTAAATATGCCGCTGGTGTAAATACGATATAATCTCGATAATTATAATTGTATGTTTCATAAGGCACATGATCACTTGCGTTGACTATACAGGTATTCATAAGCATGCAAGAGATGATGGCTGTCATGACGAACATAAAACCTTTCGACTTCTTCATCTTACTCTCCTCCTACTCTTTCATACCTGATGTTGTCATTGTCTCTAAGATATTGCTCTGGCAGATCAAGAAGAAGGTAATCGGAATTGCAGCAATAATAAACTGTACAGCTGCCGATGCACCTGCTCTAGCCGTACCACCTGAAGCAATATTCTGAAGTGCGAACTGCAATGGTTTTAAGTCCTCACTACGTAAGTACTGGCTTCCTGTATTCCCCCACATCTGTTGGAACTGAAAGATTGCTAAGGTAAGCCATGCTGGTTTTACGTTAGGCATAATAATTTTCCAGAATGTAGTCCACTCAGTACCACCATCCAATCGACAGGACTCAATTAAGGAATTCGGAATCTGTTCCATGAACTGTTTCATTAAGTAAAGCCCCATACCAAACTGCCATGCAGGAAGAATCATTGCTAAATGGGTGTTGTTGATTCCAAGATAGGAGATAATCATATAGTTAGGAATCTGAGTAACCTGCCAGGAAAACATCATGGAAAGTACAACAGCACTAAATATGAGCTTCTTACCAGGAAAATTATGTTTTGCCAATGGATAAGCAGCTAATGAAGCCACTAAGACATGGCCAACGGTACCAAAACCCGTGATGAATATTGTATTGAGAATGTATCTGGAAAATGGCACCCAGGAATCATTCATCGCGATAAAAAGATCCGAAAAATTCTCTAACGTAGGATTTCGAACAAAAATCTCTGGTGGGTACTTAAAGATTTCATCCAAGGGTTTTAACGCATTATTTGCAATCATAACTAATGGTAAAACCATAAAAATACCACAGATTCCCATTAGGAAGAATAACAAACCATTACCGGCAGCGGAACGGTTGAGTTGTTTTTGTTTTCTGAATAAATGCCTTTTCGGCTTCATATAATCTCTAGCCAACTTATTCCCCTACCCTTCCTAGTATTTTCTTAACGAACTTATTCGTTCCTACCATTAGTAAAAACAGCACCGTTGCAATTGCAGAAGCGTATCCCATGTCAAAGCGGAAGGAGCCATAGTCAAGCAGGTGGGTTACAACGGTAGTACCCGCATTATTGATACTAGGGTTACCAGCCAACTGAGTGGATACATCAGCTACTGCGAAAGATTGAGTGATCTGCATAACCGCACCAAACATCAACTGTGGTTTCATGGATGGCAGGGTGATGTACCAAAGCTCCTGCCAGCGGTTCTTAATACCATCCATCGCTCCTGCTTCATAAAGTGACTTATCTACCGTCTGAAGACCTGCTATAAAGGATAAGAATCCAGTACCAAGACTTAACCATAACTGCACCACAATCAAGATTGGTAAAACGTATTTCTCTGTCTGCATCCATAATTTTGGTGCATTAATAACACCTAGCTTTAAAAGAATACCATTCAGGAAACCATAACGGTCACCTGTTAGGATGATGTTCCAGATTAAATATGCCTGACCACAAATGGAAGGAGCATAGAATATTAATGTGAGAAAAGCTCTTAATTTTCCATGAAACTCGTTGATAATCCACGCAAACAATAAGCAAAGCATATAGCTGATTGGACCTGTAATTACTGCAAACAATAAAGTATTCTTTAATGCAATTAGAAACACATTATCTTCTAGGAGTAACTTTGTATAGTTGGTCCAACCTGTAAAGCTTGGAGCCTCCAACATATTAAAGTGTGTAAAGCTTAATACCATTGATATAGCAACGGGTAAAATGGTAAATATAAAGAACAAAATCAAAAACGGTGCCAGCATAAAGTAGGAAGTTCTACTTTTGTATATTCTGTTTTTCAAGGATGATGATTTTTGAACTCTTAAAATAAGCTCATCATTATTTTCTGTCAAGTGATTACCTCCTTCTTATTTGTCTGGTGCCAATGGCATACCGAACTCTTCTCTCTTATATCGAATCTCGTCATTGATATAGATAATATTGTCCATGATACTCTCTCGAACCGAGGTAACGTCTGTTTCTGTTGTTACCTTATAGAAGGCATTGTTTACATTTCTCCAAGTATAATAGCCACCAGGAACCTGACGAACACCAACAACGCTCTTTAACTGTTCTGTCAAAGCTTTATAATCCGAAAGCGGCCAAGGCATATTCGCAAAAGCTTCCAGGTTAGCAGTTGCTACTCTTGCACTAGCACCTAATAAACTTTCCATCTCTTTACCAAATAAAGTCTGTGTTTGGGCACTAGTCCACCATTTTAAGAATTCCCAAGAAGACTCTTTATCCTTGGAATCTTCCATCATAATACAAGCAGATCCTACGCTTGCTACCTTATTATTAATCGTTCCATCTTCCTGCACCATTCCAGGAACTGGTGCAAATCCCCATAAACCTTTAAGATCAGGTGCCGATACTTGAAGATTATTGTATAGGGTATAATCTGCTATAATGATTGGTGCTTCACCAGTACGGAAGCGTTCTTCTGCACTTGTCGCCTTATCTAGCTTATAGTCGGTATAGAATCTACAATATTCCTTAAATGCATTGATTGCTTCATCGGAATCAAGTGCAGAAGCAGTTGCATCCTCAGTATAATAAGTACCGTTATATTGGTTTAAAATCATTAACCAAATCAGCTCATGTGGCAGCATTCCGAATTCCATCTGATTTTGGTTCAAGATGGACATAATAACTTTTACCTCATCCCAAGTTTTTGGAATTTCAATACCAAGCTCCTTTAAGATATCCTTACGATAAAACATCATTGGGAAAGTTTGCGTCTCAGGTAAAGCAAATATTTTTCCTTCATACTCAAACGGAGTTAAGGCACTATCATTAAATCTTTGCTTCACTTCTTCGATACCTTCAAACTGGCTTAAGTCAGCTACTGCATTACGCAAGCCATAATTCATAGGTATATCATTGGAAGCCTGAATCGCAACATTGTAGTTAGGATTGATGGTATTTACTTGAATTGCCACGTCTGGTCCCTGTCCTGCTAAGGTTGCTTGTAGAAGAGTAGACATGTCAACTAATTGCACATTTACATTAATGTTAAGTTCACTAGTAAAGTTTTCATCAATCAGTGATTTTATTACGTTCGCCTGGTCACGTCCAGTACCAACCCATAGAGTGATTGTCTTTGTTTCTTCTCCTTCCTCTGCTACATTACCAATCTGGTTGTAGTCGATAAAGAAAGAATAAAATAAACGTTGTATTTCGTATAATAATTTAGCCCAAAATGAGCTATTCTCAACCTTCACTTCTACGTCAGGTGAATATATGTAGATAGAGTCCAATTGAAGAGGCTGCTGAATAGCGATTGTTAACCAGTTACCAACTGCTCGAACATTAATCTTATATGCCGCAATTACTACTGCAAATTCTTCTTGATCTTTAATTAAATCTTTTAATTGATCTCTCATCGTGATTAGGACAGCTTCCTTATCACTACCATGACCTGCAACTTCTCGGAGTCTCTTGATTGCTGCATCCAGTTGATCATGCACGTCAATTAATTGAGCCTTTAATTCTGGAAGGTTTCTCTCAATCTGATAATCTCGATATTCATCTGGTGCTACACCAGTGATTCGAATAACACTACGATAGATGTCATTTAGTTTCGTCAGAGAATTCTGTACCTCACTGATGATGGTAGAGAAATCACCAAGAACATTCTGCATTCTTAAGGTATGCGTTCCGGCCTCAAGATATATCATATATGCATCCTCGTTATCATCAACCAAAGTGTCCATTCTCCAACCTGATTCATAGGTAAAGCCATAATCACTAAGTTCATCAAACATTACCTGACCGTCTATCTGAATCTTTCTGGAAACATAGATACCCTTCATGAAATTTTGCTTAGAATAGAAAGACATATTATAATAACCGCTCTCTTTTACCTCAAAATCCCACTCAAGCCATTGACCAACCAATCTCCAGGAATTACCGCCAATCGTATTATTGTTTAACGTCTTAGCACTGGATGGATAAATTGCAGGAGAAGA
>JAEYWQ010000247.1 GCA_023428885.1 Bacillota bacterium | reverse complement strand
TCACTACCTCCGACTAATAACCTTTTCTTAAAACACTTATTACCTAGCGCATCCATTGGTTCTATAAATTTCATTCAATTCTTCTAAACTTTAGAACACATTCAACACTCAGTTCATTTGCTACAATACTACTCTTTCCTCATTCTACTTCTTTTTCTCTGCTATTTCATGTCATATCATTGAAATATTGTGCCATATATTGCGATTTTGTTCTCTTTCAGTTATAATTTTAGTGAAAAGCAATTCATAAGGAGACAGACTTTTCAGCAAAAGGCTTAAACTAAAATCTTGCAATAAGACTTCCATTCAAGGGAATTAATCTTATAGCTCATGTGTAACTCAATTTGTATTATCAGGCGACATCTCATACACCACTATAAACTTACAGGAGGTTTGCAGTAATGCATGTATTTTATCAAGACAGAACCAATACGTATTTCACCAAAATTACCGTCAATAATTGCTACCCTGCACATCTTCACAAGGAAGTGGAATTGTTTTATTGCCTAGAAGGACAATTGCAAATTATGATTGATGGAAAAGAGTTTATACTAAACGCTGGAGATCTATCCATCTGCTTTCCAAACCTGGTGCATAGCATTGAAAGCCCTGGATCTAGCCGCGCCTTGTTATCCATTATTCCCATGGACTTTCTCTCTGATTATGAGAAAGAGTTCTTAAGTATGCATCCAAAGGAAGCCAAAATACCTGCTTCTTCTTTTGACGAAGAAACTACTTATCTATGCAATATTTTAATAAAACAAGCGGAATCTATGGGTGATTTACGAATCACCAGAGGATATTTAATTTCATTGATTGGTCTATTATTGCCTAAACTAGACTTAATCAACAATCGTATCTCAAGTAATCAAGATTCCTGCAAGCTCATTATAGACTATATACAAGATCACTTTATGGAAGACTTAACCTTGTCCAAAGTATCGAAGGAATTAGGTCTGAGCAAATATTATATTTCCCATATCTTCTCTGAGAAGATCAAACTTCCCTTCCCTGCCTATGTAAACAGGGAGCGTGTTTCTTATGCACACAAACTATTAAAAAAACCAGAACTCAGCATAACGGACATCTGCTTTCGTTCTGGGTTTAACAGTACACGGACCTTCTATCGAGCATTTCAAGAGGTATACCATACCTCACCGCTTAGTATGCGAAAATCGAAGTAATATTCGATATTACTCAACTCAACATTTTTTTGGAATCCTTCATTTCACTTCTGGATCTTCCCGTTTCGCATCAAGATACATCATCTTATCTTGATGTTGTTCGATGATTAATAGAATTATAAAGACAAGAACCCCGAGGCCGATTATAATACACGTGATGGTCAGCAAGAAGGTCAAATCCCACCACCATGCTATGAGAGCAATCAGGATTAGGATACCAATCCCCTTGCATATCTTGATTCCTGGCTCCAACATATTCAATTTATGTTTATAACGTGGCTTCATCGCAATCCCCCCAACACGCAATATAAGATCATAGATTTATCTTTCTTCCCCAACAATTTTATAATAAGTTCTTTCTGTTACAATATAAACCGCTGCATAAATCACTGCAAAAATAAGAATTGTTCCAACCGTACAGATGGCAAATAGTGATACGTTAGTAAGATATAAAACAGACAATAACTTCGTAATCATAGGAAAAGCTGCAAGTACATGGATTGCTGCCATTACAAGTGGTATGAAGAACACCATCAATACCTGGGAACGAATCGATCGCTTCACTTCTGCACGGCTCATACCAAATAATGTCTCATCTGTATGATAGGCAAGTACCTCACCCTCTTGTAAGCTAATCGATTGATTGCTAATACGATTATAATCCTCTAATGGGACGAAAACCATATCATGTATACCTGAAGTATTCATAAAGTCGCTGGTTTTAATGACAACCTTATCATTTTCTACGGTTGCTGTATAAGTTAAGCTATGGTAAGACTCAATTTTATCAATCGGAGCATTTCCCTCCTTTATGGCCTCTTGAATGCTAGTAAGAATCGTGTCCAACTCTAGTTCATCCATAGAATCATAACTACTACGAATCATGATATCATTTGGGTAACGTTGATCGAGTGCGTCTTCCATTCCAAGATAAAGAGAAACTGTTCCTGAGACCATAACTAATACCATTGTACATAGGATACAGATGTTCGCAAGTCCTACTGCATTTTGCTTCATGCGGTATAACATTCCCGAGATTGCAGTAAAATGTCTGGTCTGATAATAAAACTTCCTATTCTTACGAAGTAATTTTAAGATTAGAATACTACCTGCGGTAAATAAGCAATAGGTTCCTATAATAACTAAGAGAACTGCAAGGAAAAACAATAAAAGAGCATCTAGTGGAGATTCCGTTGAAATAGCAATATAATACCCTGCTCCAATACATCCAAACCCTAGGATAGCTAATAACCACTTTGTTTTAGGTTCTTTTTCTCCTACATTGGAACCACGTAATAATTCGATCGGATTAGCTAGCTTTATCTTTGCTAGATTTGTAAGCAAACAAAGTAGGAAAATGATTCCGAATAGAATAATCGAACTAACGATACTCATCTTTGAAACATATGGAGTAAAGGCTACTTGAAACCGTATCACTTTGATCAACAGTAACATAATCAAGCGACTAAATAGGATTCCACTTAAGATTCCAGCTAGTAAAGATACGATAGAAACAAATAAGGTTTCATGAAACATGATCTTAGCGATATGGCTCTTTTCCATTCCTAGAATATTATATAGGCCGAGTTCTTTTTTTCTTCTACGCATTAAGAAGTTATTGGTATAAAAAATTAAAATCACAGAAAAGATTCCGATGATGATACTTCCAAATCCCATCAATGTTCTTAAAACATCCGTTCCAGGCATCTGATTCAGGGCTGGATGTTCTGAAATGGTTGTCATAATATAGAACATGCATATGGTCCCAATACAGGTAAGAAGATATGGAAAGTAGAACTTCGCATTTTTCTTTATGTTAATCATTGCTAACTTAGAATAAAAGAACTTATTCATGGCGAACACCACCTGTCGTTAGCATTGTTAAGGTATCTGAAACTTTTTGGTACATCTCATCCGTTCTCATATTCCCCTTATAGATTTGATGGAATACCTCACCATCCTTAATAAATAGCACTCGTTTTGCATGACTTGCAGCCTTAACGGAATGGGTTACCATGACTATGGTTTGGCCTTCTGCATTAATTTCATCAAACATTCTTAGCAAACCATCTGTGGCATGGGAATCCAAGGCTCCGGTTGGTTCGTCTGCTAGGATTAATTTCGGATTGGTAATGATGGCTCTTGCTACTGCAGCTCTTTGCTTTTGACCACCAGAAACTTCATAAGGATACTTTTCACTCAGCTGCTCTATCCCTAACTTTTTCACAATTGGACCCAACAAGCGATTCATCTCTTGATATGACTTTCCTGACAAAACCAAAGGTAATAAGATGTTATCTTTCAATGAAAAGGTATCTAAGAGATTAAAGTCCTGAAAGACAAAGCCTAAATTATCTCTACGAAATGCTGAAATTTCACTTTCTTTGATTCCAAGAAGACTCTTTCCAGCTAGCTTTACCTCTCCAGAGCTTGGTTTATCCAAAGCTGCTAAGATATTCAGTAAGGTTGTTTTACCAGAACCACTCTCCCCCATGACCGCTACATATTCTCCTTCTTCCACAGAAAAGGTAACATTAGATAAGGCCTGTACCTGGGTGTTCCCGAAACGTGTGGTATATATTTTCTTTAAATTATTGACTTCAAGTATTGTCATTGTTTGGGATCTCCTTTATTTTGATAATATGATTATAGCTTGAAGCAGCAAGTGTTACCATTTTCTTGGCTTACATATAAGAGGAAAACCTTACATTTCTGTAAGGTTTCATGTGATATATGGAGACATATGCTCATTTAACAAGTTTTGCTACTGTAATGCACAGTATAAAAAGTAG
>JAEYWQ010000178.1 GCA_023428885.1 Bacillota bacterium | reverse complement strand
ACAATTTTTCCTGCATACATAACTGCAATTTTTTCACACATGCTAGCTACAATTCCTAGGTCATGGGTAATCATAATGATTGCCATTCCCAACTTATTCTTTAATTCCACCATCAACTCAAGGATTTGAGCCTGAATGGTAACATCAAGAGCGGTAGTTGGTTCATCTGCAATCAATAGTTTTGGCTCACAGGCCAATGCCATGGCAATCATAACACGCTGACGCATACCACCTGATAATTCGTGAGGATATTGTTTTAATCTCTTCTCTGGCTCATTAATACCAACCAAAGATAACAATTCAACTGCTCTTGCATGGGCATGTTTCTTATCTAATTTTCTGTGAAGTCTTATTACTTCCATGATCTGATTGCCAACCGTAAAAACAGGATTTAAACTGGTCATTGGGTCCTGGAAAATAATCGAAACTTCATTTCCTCTTATTTTACTAATCTCTCTTTCTGACAACTCATTCATCTTATGACCGTTAAATTCGAGGCTTCCGCCAATAAGTTTACCTGGATGGGCTGTTAAGCCCATAAGACTGTAAGCTGTTACAGATTTACCGGAACCACTCTCTCCAACGATTCCAAGCACTTCTCCTTCATTTAGATGAAAAGACACATCATTGAGTGCCTTTACTTCACCTGCTGGTGTAAAAAAGGAGAGCTTTTCATTTTTTATTTCAACTAAATAATTCCCCATAGTCGTTTCCTTTCATTCGTCGTACTATTCACACGACAGTGAATGGTACCCATTAGTTCTTCAACTTTGGATCAAATGCATCTCGCAAGCCATCTCCTAACAGATTGAAACTTAAGATAATCAAACTAATTAATATAGATGGTGCAAACAATAAATATGGATAGGTATTTAAACCATTAATCGCATCACTGGCAAGACTACCTAGAGAAGGTAGTGGAACTGCTACACCTAAGCCTAAGAAGCTTAAAAAACTCTCAGTAAAGATTGAGGATGGAATCTGTAAGGTGGTGGTTACGATCAAGGTACCAATACAATTTGTTAATAAATGTTTTTTAATAATTCTAGCATTGGATGCTCCCAATGCCTTTGCTGCTGTTACAAACTCGCTTTCCTTTAACATAAGTACCTGGCTACGCACCATACGTGCCATACCTACCCAGTAAAGAAGAGCAAATACAATAAAGATACTGATTAAGTTAACCCCTACTGTTTGGATCCAACCAAACCCAGGTAAACCTGATAAGGTACCCAACGGTCCTTTTAAAGCAAAGGATAATAATACAATTAATAGGATGTCTGGAACAGTATAGATAATATCTACGATTCTCATCATGACCAGGTCCACTTTACCTCCAAAAAAGGCTGCAACTGAACCATAGATAGAACCAATCACAAGAATAATTGCCGTAGCTATCAAACCAACTAACAAGGAGATTCTACTCCCCATCATAATACGGATTGCATAATCACGTCCTAATTTATCAGTACCTAGAATATGTGGGAACACGTCCTCCCCTGCGTCAATTCTTTCCTGTTCTGCCACAGAATAGGTCATAGGTTTTAAATTTTCAGAACCCCTGATCTGAGTTTTATAGGAATAGGGGTAAAACATTGGTAGGATAAAGGAAATAATCATAATTAAGATAATTACGATTAGGCTTGCCATAGCGACTTTATTCTTTTTGAGTCGACGAAAGCCATCCTTCCAGAAACCAACGCTTTCCCTCATCACCACCAGGCTTTCTTTCTCGGCATCGGTTGCAGGAAGAAAATCTTCTGGCTTCCAATTTTTTTGTAATGTCACTGGATTTTTATTCATGTTTAAGCCCCCCATTATTTCAATTTAATTCTTGGATCGACGAGTTTATATACAATATCTACTAATACGTTCATAAACACCATCAATGTTGCTAAGAAAATGGTAGTTCCCATGATAACTGTATAATCTCTACTACTAATGGATCCAATGAACTCTCCACCTAAGCCTGGAATCGTAAATATCTTCTCTACGATAAAGCTACCAGTCAAAGTGTAAGCTGCCATCGGGCCAATATAAGTGATTACTGGAAGCAATGCATTACGTAGTGCATGTTTAAAAAGAGTGATAAACTGTCTTAATCCTTTCGCTTTCGCGGTACGCATATAATCCTGACCCAATACATCAAGAAGGGAGGACCTCATAAGTCTCATAATATATGCTGTAGGATAAAAGGATAAGGATATCACAGGCATAATGTAGTGTTTCCACGACGTCAAACCAAAGGTTGGTAAAAGTTGCAGATTAACACCTAGAAAATACATTAATAAGGTACATATAACAAAACTCGGGACAGCAATTCCAGTGGTTGATATCACGCTGATTAAACTATCCAAAGCCTTACCCCTGTGTAGTGCTGCCAGACAACCTAAAGGAATTCCTATGATTAACGATAAAAGAATAGCATATCCACCAACTCGTGCAGAAACAGGGAATTTTGTTAAGATAATAGATGTTACAGAGCGACCTCTTTGCTTTAGACTATCACCAAAGTTACCTTTCATTGCATCAGAAATATATGTAATATATTGCTTATGCAATGGTTTGTCTAAACCATATTTAGCTTCTAAAGCTGCCTGCGCTGTAGGACTGATTGCTTTTTCAGAAAGAAAAGGTCCTCCTGGTACCATATTCATTAAGAAGAACGTAATGGTAGCTACAGCAAATACTGTTATACATGCAAGCAATAAACGTTTTATCACATACTTAATCATTAATCTACTCCTTTAAATAGTGTCATATTTTTCATATTTTGCTAAATTTGTTACTATAAATTCAGTCATTTATGTCAATTATCAAACAAATACCTACAAATTACATGAACTATTTTATAATGATATAAATGCTGTGTCATTAGGTTGTTAATGGTAATAACAGAAAAATATACATTTTTATACATACTTCTATGCTAATCTATATTTCATTAGCATATATTATTATTAGCTTTCTATTCTCAACTAATAAGCCCTAACAGAATAAAAAATGAAGCAAGAAATAATTCTTGCTTCATTAAATCTTCTACATCTTCCGTCATCAGTTTAACTTGTCTTTGAGCTCCAGTGTTGAAGGATGTTGGTGATAGATGGGTATATGC
>JAEYWQ010000137.1 GCA_023428885.1 Bacillota bacterium | reverse complement strand
ATTCTCTATATTATCTGAATTTATATTGGCGAGAACCTATAATTTGAATTATATCAGTTATAGAGATATATATGCTTTGCGTAAACATTACATAATAATGCTATGTGTAGCCATAATAGCCTTGTTGCTTGTCTTATTAGTAAGCTCCAAAACTGTTCTCTTATCAGCCTTATATTATGTTTACTACTATTCTTACTTAATCTATGTGTATATAAGGATTTTGAATGATTATGGAATGAATTCAGATATCATTATATTATTAGTCACGGCAAGTTTAGCCTTGATCGGATTACTCTTTTTAATTATGAATGTTTTTATAGATAAGAGAAAACAATTAATATAGTTGACAGATTGAGTGAATCTAGAAGGACTTCTAGATTCACTCTTTTTAATCAATTGCGTCGTATTTCTTATTGATTAAAAATTCCTACGGGCATGATGCGCAGCAGCGGAAATACCTTCGTAAATCCACTTTGTTCATTTATAGGAATTTTTTTCATTATAGGATTGACATTATTTAATAGAGTGATATAATGAACATATGAACAATTATTCATATGAAAGGATGTGCATATATGGAAAAACAACTGGAAAGCTGTAGTGATGGTTGCGCGGTTCATGAGGAAATTGTGAATAACGTTAGAGATATTCTACCAGCAGAGGAGATGCTATATGATCTAGCAGAGTTGTTTAAGGTTTTTGGTGATTCTACTAGAATTAAGATTTTATATGTATTATTGGAATCCGAGATGTGTGTGTGTGATATCGCTGAACTATTGAATATGACACAGTCTGCAATTTCACATCAGCTTCGTGTGTTGAAACAGTCAAGTTTAGTGAAGTTTCGAAGAGAAGGGAAAGCTATCTTCTACTCACTGGCGGATAACCATGTGGTTACCATACTAAATCAAGGTATGGATCACGTAGGTGAATAGGATATATAAGGAATGTAGGTTTAGTAATCAAGATTGAATCAGTAAGTATTTTATTGGAGGATGAACTATGAAGAAAGTATTTCGATTAGAAGAGTTAGATTGTGCAAACTGTGCGGCTAAGATGGAAGACCAGATTAATAAACTGGATGGAGTGATGAGTGCCAGTGTTAGTTTTATGGCGCAGAAACTTACGTTAGAAGCCGAAGAGGATAAATTTGATGAGATCCTTACAAAAGCAGCAAAGTTAATTAAAAAAATTGAACCAGATTGTCGCTTAATTGTGAAATAAGGTAGGTGACTAAGATGACGAGAAGACAGAAGAAAACTCTAACGAGAATCTTAATAGGTGCTATCATTTATGCGCTTGTTATATTAACTGTATCGAATTCATGGTTACCAAATAAATACGAAGAGATTGGTGAACTTCTTCTTTTCGTAGTTCCATATCTTATTATCGGAGGAGACGTATTACTAGAAGCAATTCGTAATATTATCCGAGGGAGTGTTTTTGATGAGAACTTCTTGATGTGTATTGCCACACTGGGTGCTTTCGGAATCAAAGATTACAGAGAAGGCGTCGCCGTAATGTTATTCTATCAAGTAGGTGAGCTATTCCAGAGTTATGCTGTTAATAAATCCAGAAAATCAATCGCTGCATTAATGGATATTCGTCCTGATTATGCTAACATTGAGCTAAATGGTGAATTGAAGCAAGTGGATCCAGAGGAAGTAGCAGTGGGGGATATTATCGTAGTTAAACCAGGAGAACGGATACCTCTTGATGGTATTGTCATTTCTGGTAATTCCTTTATTGATACGTCAGCTTTAACTGGAGAAGCAATTCCAAGAGAGCTTACGATAGACAGTCCAGTGATCAGCGGTTGTATTAATAAAAACGGCCTTCTTTCCATTCGTGTGGAGAAAGAATTTGGTGAGTCAACCGTATCAAAGATTTTAGATTTGGTTGAAAATGCCAGCAGTAAAAAGGCAAAGACTGAGAACTTTATTACACGTTTTGCACGTTACTATACTCCAGTTGTAGTTATCTCAGCGGCATTATTGGCGATCATTCCGCCTGTTTTGTTTGGTCAGGATTTTACTGAATGGTTAAGTCGTGCACTCATCTTTTTAGTTATTTCTTGTCCATGTGCCCTGGTAATCTCAGTTCCACTTGGCTTCTTTGGAGGAATTGGTGCGGCTTCTAAGAATGGTATCTTAGTAAAAGGTAGCAATTATTTAGAGGCTTTGGCCAAGGTAAATACCGTAGTTTTTGATAAGACGGGAACTTTAACAAAAGGAAACTTTGTGGTTACAGAATGCATTGAGTACAATGTTTCCAAAGAAGATTTACTTGAAACCGCTGCCTTAGCAGAGGGGTATAGTGATCATCCAATCTCAATTTCATTAATAAGAGCATTAAATCAGTCCCTTGATTTATCAAGAGTGAAAGAAGCAGCAGAAATTGCTGGTCAGGGTGTTAAGACTCTTGTGGATGAGGATATCATTCTTTGTGGTAATGAAAAACTGATGCAAGAAAATCATATCAGATATGAGAAAGTGGACCGTGTCGGGACAATTGTCTATGTTGCCCGTAATCAAGAATTCATCGGTGCCATCGTTATAGCAGATGAGCTAAAAGAGGAAGCGGCTCAAGCAATCAAAGAATTGAAAGTGGCAGGAGTTACGCAAACAATAATGTTGACCGGTGATATGAAGTCTGTAGCGACTGCTGTAGCATCGACCTTAAACATTGATACTGTTTATGCAGAATTGTTACCACAGGATAAGGTCGAGAAAGTAGAAGATTTGTTAAGCCGTAATAAAACTGGCAACTATCTGGCCTTTGTTGGAGATGGAATTAACGATGCGCCGGTACTTAGTAGAGCAGACGTTGGTATTGCCATGGGAGGTTTAGGAGCAGATGCTGCAATTGAAGCAGCAGACGTTGTGTTAATGGATGATGCACCAGAAAAGATAGCTACGTCTATTCACATTGCAAGAAAAACATTAAGAATTGTAAAGCAAAATATCATATTTGCATTGGGGGTCAAAGCCTTTGTATTAGTTCTAGGTGCCTTCGGTGATGCAAGCATGTGGGATGCCGTATTTGCAGACGTTGGTGTTTCTGTATTAGCAATCCTTAATGCAAGCAGAGCCTTATCATATAAAAAATAAAAAGAAATGCAAGATCCTAACAGATCTTGCTTTTCTATGCCTATATTTGTTCATGTGCTTTACTTATTCTGTTGTGTATAAAGATACCGATGATACTTATAATAACAGCCACCACAAATGCAATGATAGCAAATTTGTAATCTTGAAGACCAAGCGCATTCCCACCGATGGTTGAGGTAATCACGGATGGTATCCGAGCAGTTAGTGTGATTAACATCCAGGTGGTTAATTTCATAGGGGTTAATCCCATAAAGTAGGTTAATAAATCTTTTGGAGTACCAGGAATAAAAAATAGTATAAAAGTTAGAGCATTGAGTTTCTTAGGATTATTTAAGAACTTTAAGCGCTTAATTTTTTCTCTTGGATAAATTGCTTCTACTGCACGAACTCCAAAGTATCGTGAAAAAAGAAATACTATGACACTTCCTATGAAAATGCCAGCCATACAAAGGAGGGATCCCTCAATTGCACCAAATGCATATCCGGCACCAATTTCGAGAGGTTCACCTGGAATTATTGCAATAACTATCTGGAAGGCCACCATACCAATAAAGATAAAGCGACTTTGTATCCCTTGGCTATCAACCCAAGCTCTAAACTTATCAGGTTCAGAAACAAATGTTAACATCTTCCTGCCGATAAACCAAAATATAGCTATAGTAAAAATAATAAAAACTACGATTGAAATAATACTGAATATTTTACGTCGTTTTATGGATGAAGAATCTTCTTCCGTATTACAGTGTTTTTCAAGATCAGTCATATTGTGCTCCTTATGAGTATCTTTACCTTGGTGTTCATACAAGTGTATATTAGACAATTTTATACTTTTTTTCAAGTAATTTCATTAGAATTTGATTAATTAATATATATCAAGCTCATAGTTCTAGTGGATCGAATTAGGAACTTACAACTTTATCAATAAGAATCATAATTTATTATATCCCATATTAGAAGATTATGTGGTATGATATAGGTAAAAATATAAGTATAATTTCAATGTCTTAAGAAATACAAAGAAAAATCCAGTGTTTATGTGGCAGATGAAAGTGATTAAGAAATAGAAAGAAGGACTAAAATGAGAATTGGTAGAAATGACAACTGTTGGTGTAACAGCGGAAAGAAATATAAGAACTGTCATATGGAGTTGGACCAGCAGATTCAATCCTATGCTAATTTAGGAGCTATGGTACCTACCCGAGATATGATAAAGACAGCAGAGCAAATCGAAGGTATGAGAAAGGCTGGAAAAGCCAATACGATGGTTCTTGACTATATAGAAGCCTATGTGAAAGAAGGGGTTTCTACAGAAGAACTGAATGTTCTTGTAGATGAATATACAAGAAAGATTGGTGGTATACCAGCAACTTTGGGTTATGAAGGATATCCAAAGAGTGTATGTACTTCAATAAATGAAGTGGTTTGCCATGGAATCCCAGATCCGAAGCGTATCTTAAAGTCTGGAGATATTATTAATATAGATGCAACAACCATTATGGATGGTTATTATGGAGATGCTTCTAGAATGTACTGTATTGGTGATGTTTTACCAGAACACCAAAAGTTAGTAGAGGTAGCAAAAGAATGTTTAGAGCTTGGTTTGGCAGAAGTAAAACCTTGGTCTTTCCTTGGAAATGTTGGTTATGTTATTAATCAGCATGCAAAGAAAAATGGCTTTACCATAGTCAGGGAGATTGGTGGCCATGGTCTTGGAACCGAATTTCATGAAGAACCATGGGTAAGTCATATAGGCCAGATGAATACAGATTATTTATTAGTACCAGGAATGATATTTACGATTGAGCCTATGGTTAATCTTGGGAGAGCAGCTGTGGTTGAGGACTTAGGAGACGGTTGGACAATTCGCACTGCAGATAAGAAACCAAGTGCACAATGGGAATATACCATCTTAGTAACCGAAACAGGAGCAGAGATCTTGTCCTATTAATAGGCAGGTGGAGTATACATGATATCTGAGAAGCGGGGGGACCTGCCTATATGATGATGAAAGGTAAAAGCTTATGATATATATTGTTATTGGCTTTCTTGTTGCTGCAGGCATAGAATATTTTCTATCAAAACGTAAAAGAGCATGGTTAGGTCTAATCTTGCCTACAGCTTGCTTTCTTACAACGGTAGTGGTTGTAGTTTCAGCACCAAGGGATCAACGTGCAAATGTTTTTCAACAAATTGTTCAAATGGGATATACTTTGTTGTACTTTAATATTCCTACCTTTATACTTGTTATGATCTACCTTCGATTTCATAAGGGTGAGTAGATATCACTTTCGGTTTAGGATATTAAGAAGTTCATTGGAAAGCAATGGCTTACTAAATACAAAACCTTGTACAAGGTCACATTTTTTTTCTCTTAGAAGTTCAAGTTGAGCTACATGTTCCACACCTTCTGCTACTACTTGAATTCCTAAATGATGAGCTAATCGTATTATTGTATGTACCATAGAAAGTTCTTTATCGTTTGCACAGATGTTATCGATAAAGGACTTATCTATTTTTAGAGTATGTATGTTCATCTTAGCTAAATAATTTAAGCTAGAATAACCGGTTCCAAAATCGTCAAGAGCAACTTTGACACCAATGGCTTGTAGTCGTTTGATCACGGCAGCAGTTCCAATAATAGAAGAAACCAAAGCGCTTTCCGTTAGTTCCAGCTCTAGATATTCTGGAGGTAACTGTGTTTCTTTTAGGATATCTGACAAGGTATCAAAGAAACTAAAATGGTTAAT
>JAEYWQ010000131.1 GCA_023428885.1 Bacillota bacterium | reverse complement strand
GTACGGATATGTTATTTGCCCAAAAGTTGGATTAAAAGATTTTATCGTAGTTACAAGAAAAAAGGATTATATCAAATGGTTTCGTAAGATATCACAGAAACATGTTGATTTTCTTATATGCGATAAAAACCTAAGACCAATCATGGCGATTGAACTTGACGATAGTAGCCATGAATTAGAACAAGCCAGGAAAAACGATGAATTTAAAGATGCATTATATAAGCATTTGAAATTCCCCTTAAAACGTGTAAAGGCGGCACAATTCTATAGATATCAGGATATTGATTCTCTTTTTAGTTAAGAACGAATGGAGATTCAAATTACAATACTACCGTATTCTATAGGCTCTAAAAACCTGTAACCATGGCAAATATGCTAGTACAGGAATTTTAGGGCTTCTTTCATTTGCGCGAACGCAAAGTGAGGATAGCTACTTGCCCGTCAGTCATCTTGTAAGTATGCCATGAAAGGTCAAGATATATTTATTTGTATAATTTCACTGAATAAGGAAATAATTGAACTGTGTGCAAATAATGACAGGTACTAGATTTCTCATCTAAAGAATCTGATGCAAGGGGATACCGCTCTGGGAAGAGTGATTGATCCAGATGATCTAAATTAATTTTAGGAGGTTAAACAATGGCAGTTAAGAATGCAATGACATTTGATTTTTTACATTCCGCATATGGTGGAGAAAGTATGGCTCATATGAGGTACCTTTACTGGGCTCAAGTAGCTGAAAAGGAGGGCTATCCGAATGTAAGTAAATTGTTTGTGGCAATTGCTTACGCCGAAAGTGTTCATGCAAACAATCATTTTAAAGAAATTGGCAAGGAAGTCCAGGATGCAACAGTAACCGCAGGAGCAGTATTCGGGGATGCTAAAACAGTGGATAATCTTCAGGGAGCAATTGACGGCGAATTGCATGAAGTGGAACAGATGTATCCAGTGTACTTGAATGCAGCAGAATTTCAGAATGAATCTGGAGCACAACGTTCCTTCCATTACGCTCTGGAAGCAGAGAAAATTCATGCAGATCTGTTTGATCAGGCAAGAGATAGAGTAAAAGATGGAAAGGATATGAAATTAGAGTCCGTTTATATCTGTCCAATCTGCGGACATACCGTTCTTGACGAAGCACCGGATAAGTGCCCTGTATGCGGAGCAAAGAAGGAAAAGTATGAGAAGTTCTAAAATAAAATATAGACAAGAATGAGAAGGGAAATAACATAGTTATCTCAGTGAATAAAGTTTATGGTCTAATGAATAGGTGAATATAAAGAAACAGGTGAGTATTCTATAATTCTACACTTGTTTCTTTTTTATTTTTGGAATCTGATAATCTAAGCAATCTGCTTTGGGAATTTTGCTAAAACGTGTATAAGAGCTCCTTTATGATTGAAAAACCGCATCATATCGACTAAAATGGAAAAGAACTGAGTAAGATAAAAGGGAGCTAGATAAAATATGCTTAATAGAGAAGATATGCTGGAACTTACCAGGAGGATGACATCGGCACGAACATGCTTTGACCGGGTCGCTGGAAGCTACCGAGATAAAGAGGGGTATGATGACGGCAGTTTTAATACACATTTTCTAAAACTGAAACCTTCGGATCAGGTGAAGAACCTTGCGATTGCCAAGGCCATACCTTATGCCAAGACCAATGTGGAACTGAAGGAATACGTATTTCCAGGGAAAAATCCTGATTCTGCGAACTTCTGGAAACTTCTAATGGCTTTAAATGCATGTGAGTTAAAAAATGATGCCATGCTTGATACCTTTTATGAGATCATCAGTGAGAAATATCAAGCATCTGGTGAATATGCCATCTATGTGTATCATGGAGTCTACGATATACCGGTGAAGGCAAAAGATAAGGAATGGCTGGAAGGGTCAGAAGAGGTGTATTCCTTTCTGATCTGTGCTATATGCCCGGTTAGTGGAGATTATGAACCGGGGAATCCGGAATGTGGATTTCTATTTCCTTCCTTTCATAATCGTTCTTGTGATGAACATCATATAGCGGTATTCAATGCAGAAGCAGAAAAGCCGCATAATGAGCTGATCAATGAAATATTGAAATGCTAATTAGCACCAAAGAGTGCTTGCATTAAGTTAGCTGCTAAAAGGCGGATAAGATTCATATATACGAATCCTATCCGCCTAAATTAATTTTGATGATGCAAATCATAAATCATCTGATAATGTTCTAATGTAGCATAGATTTTTTTTGCTGACAGTTCCTCTTTTGTCACCATAAAATCAAGTGTTCTCGTGTTTTGATAAACGCCTGAACCCTTGATTTTTTGTTGTATGGAATGTACTTGGAATGCATATTAAAAGAATCCAGTCTGTGGAAAAAGAAGGCTTTACATTTTGTCTTCAAAGTGTTAAAATGGAAAAAATATACAATTTCATGTACTAACTAACAGAATTAGAACCACTGCACTAGCGTTCATGCGTTATTGAAACAGAAAGCATAATCGTTAATGGACTACAAGGGGTGAGGGATGTGATGAACTATTATAGTTTATATGGGTTGACAGTAGAATCAGATTTGGATTTTTTTCAGTTGAAGGAATTAAAGCATAAACCAGTGCAGATCGATGTTTTTATTTATCAGTCTATTATGGAAAAAAGAGTGGAGGAAGAGTTGGCTGGAAAATCATATTCGATTGGAGACCACTCTACATATTTTTCCAATAAAGTTGTCTACCTCCTTGTCGAAGAAGGAAAT
>JAEYWQ010000115.1 GCA_023428885.1 Bacillota bacterium | reverse complement strand
GTACAGGATCTCAGGATCTTTATGGGGATGAATGTTTAAGAAGAGTGGCTGAGCACTCAAGAATTATTGTGGAAAAATTAAATGCTTCAGGTGTGTTACCTTTTGAAATTGTATTAAAAGCAACCTTAATTGATCAGGCATCTATTCGAAGAACCTTTAACGAAGCGAATCAAGATGAGTTATGTGCAGGTGTGATTACTTGGATGCATACCTTTTCTCCTGCGAAGATGTGGATTATGGGTCTTTCAGAGTTTAGAAAGCCTTTGTGTCACTTACATACGCAGTTTAACGAAGAGATTCCATATGACAGCATTGACATGGATTTCATGAATGAAAATCAATCAGCTCATGGAGATCGTGAATATGGTCATATCGTAAGCCGCATGGGAATTGAACGAAAAGTTATTGTTGGTCACTGGTCAAGCAAGCATGTGCAAGATAAATTAGCGAGCTGGATGAGAACAGCGATCGGGGTGATGGAATCTTCACATATTCGTGTGTGTCGTATCGGTGATAATATGAATAACGTAGCAGTTACCGAGGGCGATAAAGTAGAGGCTCAGATCAAGTTTGGCTGGGAGATTGATCACTATAATGTAAATGATGCCGTTGATGCAGTCAATGCTGTGTCTGAGAGCCAAGTGGATGCCTTAATGGAAGAATATCATGCAAAATATAACTTTCTCTTAGAAGGCAGAGATGCAAAAGAATTTGAACGTCATGTCCGTGTACAGGCACAACAAGAAATTGGTCTTGAAAACTTCTTAAAAGCTGGAAATTACCATGCCATTGTAACTCATTTCGGTATGCTAGGTGGTATGAAACAGCTTCCTGGTCTATCCATCCAAAGATTAATGGAAAAAGGTTATGGCTTTGGTGGGGAAGGTGATTGGAAAACAGCAGCTATGGTACGCTTAATGAAGATCATGGCAGCTGGAACGATAGATGCGAAAGGAACTTCCTTTATGGAAGATTACACCTATAATTTAGTTCCTGGTAAGGAAGGTATCCTTCAGGCTCATATGCTTGAGGTTTGCCCTAGTATTGCAGATGGAGCGATTACCATTAAGGTAAATCCTTTATCCATGGGAAGACGAGAAGATCCAGCAAGACTTGTATTTACTTCCAAGGTTGGAAGTGGCATTGCTGCCTCCTTAGTTGACTTAGGAACTAGATTCCGTTTGATCGTCAATGGGGTAGACTGTGAGAAGAACGAAAAAGAGATGCCAAAGCTCCCAGTAGCTACAGCGTTCTGGAAACCACAACCAGATCTTTATACCGGTGCTGAAGCATGGATTCTTGCAGGTGGAGCACATCATACTGCATTTTCTTATGATCTAAGCATTGAGCAGATGACAGATTGGGCAGCAGCGATGGGAATTGAATGTGTTGTGATTGATCAGGATACAACAATTCGCAATTTAAAGAATGAATTAAGATGGAATGAGATTGCGTTCAGGAGATAGGGATTAGAGAAGGAGAATATTATGAGTAGTTTGGTTTCATGCATCAGAGAGGGTCATACAACTCTTGGTATTGAATTCGGTTCCACAAGAATTAAAACTGTACTGATTAATGATAGCTATGAGGTAATTGCAAGCGGTAATCATGACTGGGAGAATCGCTATGAGAATAATATTTGGACCTATCGTTTGGATGATATTTGGAAAGGTCTTCAAGCGTCCTATGCTGATATGGCAGCTTCGGTTCTGAAGCAATATGGAGTAGAACTTCAGCGTATTGGAGCCATTGGATTTAGTGGAATGATGCATGGTTATATGGCATTCAACGAGAAAGAGGAGCTTTTGCTACCATTTCGTACCTGGAGAAATACCATGACAGAAGCAGCAAGTCATGAATTAACCAAAGAGCTAAACTTTCATATACCACAGCGCTGGACCAGTGCTCATCTCTATCAAGCAATCTTAAATAAAGAGGCTCATTGTAAGGATATCACTTTTGTAACTACCTTAGCAGGTTACGTTCATTGGAAATTAACTGGTAAGAAGGTGCTTGGTGTTGGTGAGGCCTCTGGAGTATTTCCTATTGATAGTAAAACAAGAGACTATCATGCTGCTATGGTAGATAAATTTGACGAAATGACAGCAACCCATGGTTTTACTCAGAAATTCCGTGATATTTTCCCTACCGTATTGGTAGCTGGTAAAGAAGCAGGTTTTCTTACTGAGGAAGGTGCTAAGCTTTTGGATGTGAGTGGTAAGTTACAGGCTGGAATCCCACTTTGCCCTCCAGAAGGTGACGCAGGAACTGGTATGGTAGCAACCAACAGTGTAACGGTTCGAACTGGTAACGTATCTGCAGGAACATCAGTCTTTGCCATGGTTGTATTAGAGGAAGAGTTAAAAACTGTACATGAAGAAATTGATATTGTAACCACTCCAAGCGGTGATTCAGTTGCCATGGTTCATTGTAATAACTGTACTTCTGACTTGAATGCATGGGTTAATTTATTCGGTGAGTTCGCTACGGCCTTAGGTCTTGAGGTGAGTTCCGATCGACTATATAAAACCTTATATAACAAGGCATTAGAAGGTGATGCAGAGTGTGGTGGTTTACTGGCTTACAATTATTTTTCAGGAGAACATATCACAGGATTTGAGGAAGGAAGACCTCTCTTTGTCAGAAGCCCAGAAAGCAAATTCTCCCTTGCAAACTTTATGAGACTCCACCTCTATACTTCTCTTGGAGCTTTAAAGACTGGTTTGGATATCTTATTGAAGGAAGAAAAGGTTATGGTTGACCGAATCTTTGGCCATGGAGGCTTATTTAAAACCAAAGGTGTAGGTCAAAGAATCATGTCAGCTGCCATCAATGCTCCTGTGACAGTTATGGAAACCGCAGCAGAAGGTGGTGCCTGGGGAATCGCTCTCCTTGCTTCCTATATGAAGGAAAGAAAAGAGAATGAAGCTTTGGATGTGTACTTGATGGATAGAGTGTTTGCAGGACAAAATGGTGAGACTGTAGAAGCAGATGCTAAGGACGTAGAAGGCTTTGATCAGTTTATCAAACGTTACAAAGCAGGGCTTCCTATTGAACGTGCTGCCATTGATTATCTAAAGGGTATGTAGAATATATAGTAATTTGGATGGGGCTGTCTTAAAATTTAAGGTTAATTTTGAGACAGCTCTTTCTTTGACTATTGGAGTTTCCTACATGTACCATTATACTAATTGACATCTAGTTCACTTTATTTCTATAATGGTAATATTGTACTTGGGTTAGAGGAGGAAGCATGGAAGAGAAAAATCAATCTTGTATGGTTTATATTGGGACCTATACGCAGCATGAAAGTGAAGGAATTTATGCTTTTCGATTTGATATTGCCACGGGGAAAATCAAGAGTATGGGGTTAATGGCCAAGGCAGAGAATCCCTCCTATATAACCTTTGATCACAGTAGGCAACACTTATATGCAGTCTATGAAACAGAAGACTACAAAGATAGATGTGGGGGTGCTGTGGGAGCATACTCCATCCAAGCCCAAAGCGGGAACTTATTATTCTTGAATGAACAATCTGTTCTAGGAAGAGGACCATGCCATTTATGTGTAGAGGATAAGATGAAAGCTGTCATTACCGCAAATTATACAGATGGATCCCTATCTGTCTTTCGTCAAAATAATGATGGAAGTATTGGTGATATGACAGATTATGTTCAACATGCGGGATGTGGTTTGGATAAAGTAAGACAGGAAATGGCTCATGCTCATTACGTCACTTTTACACCAGATCAGAAGTACATTTATGCAGTTGATTTAGGAATTGATCAAGTGAAGGTATACAATTTAAATACTTGCAATCATACCTTAGAAGAGGTGAAAGAGTTGGTGTTTACCATGAAGGGAGGTTCAGGACCAAGGCATATTGCATTTCATCCCAAGCTTAGCTTGTTCTACCTTGTCAATGAACTAAGCTCTGAGATTATGGTGTTTGATACTGTAGCTGAGGGACATCCAGCCTTGCTACAAACAATAAGCACACTTCCAGATTCTTATAGAGCTGAGAACCTTTGTGCTGCAATCAAGATAACTCCAGATGGTAGATTTCTCTATGTCTCCAATCGTGGTCATGATAGTTTGGCTGGGTTTCAGATTGATAAACAATCTGGGAAGCTTGAACTAATCTCGCATACATCTTCTGGCGGAAATTGGCCAAGAGATCTTGAAATTGATCCATATGGTAAGTGGATACTGGTTGCTAATCAAGAGTCAAATGAGATCACTGCGTTTCAGATACAGGGTGAAACTGGTATTCTAAAACCTAAGGGAAGGATTGCAAAGCTTTCAAAACCAGTATGTATCAAAATGATGGAGTTAACTTGCCTTTAGTGTGTCATAATTGACAGATAGATTTGGTAGCTTTTAATATTTGGTTAATTAAATAAAAATATGTTTTAGAGGAGAAGTTATAATGCACTTTACGTATAAGCATACAAAATACGCAAGTTATATGGGGCTTGTCACTCAGGCCATTGTGAATAATCTAGCCCCCTTATTATTTGTTACCTTTCAAAGACAATTTCATATCTCCCTAGAGAAAATCAGCCTCTTGATCATTATTAATTTTGCAGTACAGATTACCACTGACTTCATATCAGCAAGATATGTGGATAAAGTGGGATATCGTGCAGCCTTAATGATCGCAAATGCTTGTTGTTTTACTGGTATGATGGGCTTAGGTATGTTTCCATATGTCTTTTCAGACGCTTATGCAGGATTGATTCTGGCAGTGGTAATCAATGCAATAGGTGGAGGAATTATGGAAGTTGTAGTTAGCCCGGTAGTGGAAGCTTTGCCAGGTGACGAGAAGGAATCTGCTATGAGTATGTTGCATTCCTTCTATTGTTGGGGGCAGGTGAGCGTAGTAATTATCACCACGATTTATTTTAATACCGTGGGAATTGAGCACTGGAGATATATTGCCATGATATGGTCCTTAGTACCTTTGTTTGGTGGCTTGTTAGTTTTAAAAGTACCAATGCGTGCTTTAGTAGAAGATGGTGAGAGCATTCCATTAGAAAAACTCTTTAAGGTAAAACTGTTTTGGATATTATTTATTTTAATGGTATGTTCCGGTGCCTCTGAATTAGCTATGTCTCAATGGGCTTCCTTGTTTGCAGAAGAAGGTTTGGGTGTTTCTAAGACCTTAGGTGATTTGCTTGGACCTTGCTTTTTTGCAGTATTAATGGGGATTTCGCGAACTATATATGGCATCTATGGATCAAAGATGGACTTAAAGAAGACCATAGCCGCTAGTAGTGCTTTCTGTGTGATCAGCTATCTGCTAGCAGTATTTTCACCAAATCCAGTGGTAGCCTTGTTAGGTTGTGCTTTCTGTGGTTTTTCTGTAGGTATTATG
>JAEYWQ010000044.1 GCA_023428885.1 Bacillota bacterium | reverse complement strand
CACCAAAGCCATATATTTTTGTAAATTCATCTTCTTATCCTATCCGTTTTTGTCATGTTAACCATGATAAACATTCGTTTTTATACTACATAAAGATATGTTATACTACGGCTGTTTGAATTACAAGAGGAGATAATAAAATGAACAATAAAAAATCCTATATGAAGTATTTCGCATCCCTACTAATATTTGGTATGAACGGTATCGTTGCAAGTTTTATAGATCTAAACAGTTATGAAATCGTATTATTAAGAACTCTGATTGGTAGTTTATTACTTTTCATGATTTTTAAATTAAATAGGCAGAAAATAACCCTATTCCAGCATAAGAAGGCTGGTTTTTATCTTGTTCTTTCAGGGATAGCCCTTGGTGCAGGGTCCCTCTTCGTATATGAGGCTTACCGACAAATTGGCGTGAGTATTGCCTCTCTACTATACTACTGCGGACCTGTGATTGTCATGATTTTGGCCCCGCTACTATTTCGTGAAAAATTGACTATGACCAAGAGCATAGGCTTTGTCATAGTGCTTCTTGGTATGATGGTTATCAATATGCAAGCAATGAATGGTGCTAGTAATCTATCAGGCACGATTCTAGGAGTCCTTTCTGCTGTTATGTATGCAATTATGGTTATCTGCAATAAGAAATCAAAAGGTATTACAGGACTTGAGAATTCTATGTGGCAATTGGTATTTAGTTTCCTAACCGTCTTGTTGTATGTTAGCTTCAAGCAAGGCTTAATGATACAGATAGAAGCTACAAGCATTTTTCCTATCCTAATTCTAGGCTTAATCAATACTGGTGTGGGTTGCTACTTTTATTTCTCTTCCATTGGAGATTTACCGGTCCAGACAGTATCCATCTGTGGTTATCTAGATCCTGTATCCGCTGTTGCTTTCTCTATGTTCTTCCTCCACGAGAGAATGACCTTAACTCAGGTGTTCGGTGCGGCATTGATTATTGGAGGAGTCGCCTTTTCAGAGCTTTTTCACATAATCTTAAATAAGAGAAAGTCTGTTACGATTCAACCTACGGCTTTATAGCACGAAACTCTTTCTATCTACCCTTGCGTAAAATTATTTGACTTCCTTTATAAGGAAATATATAATTTTTGTATAATATAAAATACAGGAGGCCCTTATGATTTTACTGACCGCAAATTTTAATTTTGATGGACGTTGTGAAGAAGCAATTAGCTTATATCAAAAAGCCTTTGATGCCAAAGTAACTTGTCTTTTACGTTATTCGGATGCAGATCAAAGGGATTGGAATAAAGAATTGACTACCGAACAAGCAAACTACATCTATCACGCAGAGCTGCTAATCGGTACTCAAAGAATCATGATGTGTGACAATATGGAAGTGGATTTAGTGAAAAGTACCGCCTTATCCTTAACCGTTACCTTTGATACGAAGGAGGAAGTATTAAAAGCATATGAGATATTAAAAGAAGGAAGTACCATACTCAATCCAATACATAGCACCACCTATAGTTCTTGCATCGTTGTCTTACTCGACAAATTTGGATTTCGTTGGGGATTGATGACAGAACAAACTGAACGATAATACAATAAATAGAACGAGCTATGGTTTTATATGTGCAATGAGGACATGAAAATCACCCTGAATAACTTCTATGATTTCGACTTTAAGCACCTAGCGTTATTACGTGAAGGTGCTTGTAACTCTTACAGTGTACAGTTCCTCGTATCATGTGTCGACGAAGCCTTTCTTGATCAACAACTTGATTGGTTAATGAGATGGAAGCAGCAATGTGAGCAGAATATCACAGCCATCATTTAGAAACAGACTTTTTAACAAAGGTTTATACCTGCTTCAATAATTTCATACAGATTGTTTGTTCTGAATCAGGTTCCCTGCAAAAATCACATTCCATAAAGCCAAACTTACGGACAGTTGCAATCGACGCTTCATTATTAGGGTCAATCAAAGCATAGATACATTCAACTTCTAATTTATCAAAACAAACTTGAATCAATATTGGTAATATCTCGGTCGCATAGCCTTGTCTCCAGTAATCCTTCCAGATATCATAACCGATTTCTACTTGTTTCTTATCCCTATCTAGATAATGATAGCCGCAGGTACCGATAAAGGCATCTGATTCCTTATCAAATAAACCGTAACGAAGATATCCTTTCCCTTCTGGATTCTTATAATGTTCAATAATCTCTTTTGCTTCAGCCAAGTCACATGGTGGATCACTAAAATATTGACACATATCAGGATCAGAAAATTGGCGATATACATCGTCCAAGTCTGAGTCTTCAAGGTATCTTAACTTTAGCCTATTCGTTTCAAGATGATCTATATAGCTCATATTTTTTATATCTCCTGCTTCTATGTATTTTTCAAATCGTAAATATCAACATTGGAAGGAATTACTTTTATCTCACCATGTCATTATAACAATAAAAGTGAAGTAATGAAAGCCCCTACCTACCTTTCTCGAATGCTTTTATGTAATACAAATTCTTGAAATACAATACTTACATTCCTTTCATCATATCGTATCTGAACATTTCGTGATAATTAGTGGCAATTATTTTTCTATTGACTTGCATCTGTAACTATGGTATCTTTAGTAAAAAATAAGGTAGGTAAGCTTTATGTTAAGTCTTCAGTTAATGAAACTGAATAGGGACGACGATATATAGCGCTTGTAGCATTGATTTTATATCATAGGTACAAGCGCTTTAAGTGTTGTGCCTATGTGGAGACCTATACATATATGCTGTATGAACCACATTGGTAAATTATATTTACTCATGTGGTTTTTTTGTTTATTATCACATGACTATTAAATTCCCATGATAGAAAGGTTGTGATAATTTGAGACATAGAGACGATGTCTGCAAAGACTCCATGAAGTATTTGATAATATCTTAAACTATAGTAAATTGAGATCTTTCAACTAGCATAAGAACTGGAATAAAAAGTAAGGGCTATTGGTAGGCAAAATAAGTGCTAGCTAATAATAAATAAAAGATGAAACTAACTTACAGGAGGTCAATAAAATGGAAGTTATTAAAGCAAGCATAACAACAAAAGAGATCGAAGGAAAGCAAATGAAAGAATATATCGGTCAAAGAGTTAAACTACACGGAAGTATTTATAAAATCAGAAAAATGAGCGGCTTTGCTTTTGTGCTATTACGTACCAAAAGAGAAGTGATTCAGTGTGTTTATAGCGAAGAGTTTTCTCAGTTTGAGATCGGACGCTTAAAAGAGGAAGCCTGTGTCATCATCTCAGCTGATGTGGTTGCAGAGGAACGTTCCAAGAGCGGATGGGAGTTACGTCTAGTTGAGATCACCATACTATCCGAACCAAAGGAAGAATTACCAGTAGTAATCAATCAAAAGATCGTCGATGCCTCAATGGAAACCCTCCTAGACTATCGTCCTGTCACCCTGAGAAACGAAAAGGAACGCGCTATATTCAAGTTACAAGAAGGGATCTGCGTCGGCTTTCGAAACTTTTTACTCCAGGAATCCTTCACAGAGGTTCATACACCGAAGATTGTATATGCCGGAGCAGAAGGCGGAGCGAATATCTTTCAATTAAAGTATTTTGATCGAGAAGCATATTTAGCGCAGAGCCCACAGTTCTATAAGCAAATGATGGTTGGTGTGTTTGAAAGGGTATTCGAGATTGCACCGGTGTTCCGAGCAGAAAAACACGATACATCCAGACACTTAAACGAATACACCAGCGTTGACTTAGAGATGGGTTACATTGAAAGTTTTTATGACATTATGCAAATGGAAACGAGGATGCTACGTTACACCATGGAGTATCTTTTGGCAAATTATCAAGAGGAATTATCCTTACTCCAGATTACTCTCCCTAAAATTAAGGAAATTCCAGCGATAAAATTTATGGAAGCAAAAGAGTTAATCTCAAAAGAATATCACAGAGAAATAAAAGATTTGGAAGACTTCGAACCAGAAGAAGAAAAGCTGCTATACGAGATTATCAAGAAAAAATCCGGAAGTGAATTTGTCTTCGTAACTCATTACCCAAGCAAGAAGAGACCTTTCTATGCTATGGAAGATCCTCAAAATCCAGAAGAAACATTAAGTTTTGACTTACTATTCCGAGGCTTAGAGATCACCACTGGTGGCCAGAGGATTCATCAATATCAAGAACAAGTTAAAAAGATGCAGAGCCGCAATATGACAGTCGAACAGTTTGAAAGCTATCTTATGATGCATAAATATGGCATGCCACCACATGGTGGCTTAGGTCTAGGTCTAGAACGCTTTACCAGTAAGTTATTAAAGCAGAATAACGTTCGCCAATCAACCTTGTTCCCTCGTGATATCAATCGACTCATTCCATAGTATAGAAACAAGGTGAAAAGGAAACAGTTTTTGTCACACTTGTCACGCATAACAGGGGACGGGGGTACTGTCACATAACAAGTGTGACAGCACCTCCGTCCCCTTTATTGAAGCTTGAATTCCAGTTTCTTAGTCTATTGCTTTGCTAAACCCATTCTGACTTTAAGATCCCGTATTCATAGGTATCGGACCAAATAGGGTTTCCTTCCTTATCTTTCTTAAAATAAACATTCTGCAATAAGGTTCCTTCTCTTCTCATACCTAGTCGCTCCAGTAGTTTCCAGGAATCTTCATTCAAGGGGTTGCACATTGCGATAATTCTTCTTGCACCGAACTGGGTGAATGCTGTATCTACCAATGCCTTTGCACTTTCTGTGGCATAGCCCTTACCCCAATGCTTCCGATTAAACACATATCCCAATTCCCAGGTGTCAAAGTCACCTTTTGATAAATACAAGTTCCCAATTAATTTTCCAGTTTCTTTGATGCATACCGCGTAGAAACAATCATTATTCGAACGATGCTTAGCATCCCTTCTTGCATCCTCTTCGCTATATACATCATATGGTTCGTATTTTACAACGACTTCATCCGACAAGTATTCATACAGATCCTTCCAATCTGTTTCCTCAAATTTCCGAATCATCAATCGGTCTGTAGATATTATTTTCATTCTTCATTCTCTCTTTCATTTATCTAAATCTTGAAATGATACAATCGCTGCCACCTGAATGCCTTTTATTTTGTTTTAAATGAGAAACCATTTTTAAGTGCATACTGATATGCGTAGGAATCCATTTCACAGTAGATTGTCTGATTCTTAATATCTTCCCATAAACCAAAAGCTTTATCACTCATATTTTTAATTGTACTTGGAATATGAATCTTTGTTAGCTTTGGATTCCAGGAAAAGGTATAGTCTGCCACTGAGGTTAACTTAGCAGATAACCAGATCTCAGCCAGATCACTACTATCACTAAACGCATATTTTCCAAGCGTAGTAAGATTTCTTGGTAATTCTACACTCACTAAGCCCGTATTTTTAAATGCCCTCTCACCAATCGAAACCAAAGCTGTATTTCTAGAAAAGTCAATTTGTTTTAAACTAGAACAGTTAGCAAAGGCAGAACTTTCTATCTTACTTAATTTCTGTGGTAATGTAACTTCCTTTAAGTTACTACAGTTTGAAAATACTCCGGCTGCTAATACAGTAATGTTATCTGGCAATACTACATTTTCTATATAATTATTTTTAGTAAATACATAAGGTGCAATATAAACAACCTTATCTGGTATGGTTAACTTACTGTCTTTTCCCGTATATTTTACAAGAAATCCATTATTTGTGATAACCATATGATTTACCTCGTGTTCCCTAATCCATACCGTTCCGGTAAACACATATTGCCCAATTTTCTCTAAAGATTGCGGTAATGTGACACTATCAACTCTTGCACACCCACGAAATGCTGCCTTACCGATGGATGTCACACCCTCAGGTATATCTATTGTTGTCAATGCTCTGCAATAATAGAAAGCTTGATTTCCGATCTCAGTTAATTTAGTTGGATACGTAAACTTTGAGAGCGACACACATCCACTAAATAATCCCTCTGGAATCTTTGTTATAGTATCTGCAAATACGAATTGTTCTAAATTAACACACTCTGAAAACGCATAGTTGCCAAGACTAGTAACCAAAGCAGGTAGTTTAATTTCTGTCAGCAGATGGCATCTAGAAAAGGCATAATTACCAATAGATTCAAGCGAATCAGGCAAGGCAACATTCTTTAACCCATAGCAGCCACTAAAAGCACTATTCTCAATTTGAGTAACCCCTGTTGGAATGGTAATCTCAGTTAAGCTGGCACAATTATTAAATAAGTATCTTCTTATCACTTTCAGATTTTCAGGTAAGTTTACTTTGCTAAGACGAACACAATCGTAAAAAACACCTTCACCAAATCCTGTTAAAGTCTTTGGAATGGTTATGGATGTTAAGGAACTACATCTTTCAAAAGCATAGTCATCTATATATGTAACCTTGTCTGGTAAAGAAATCTTTGCAAGCTTACTACATCCACTAAAAGTACCACGTTCAATTCTTGTAATAGAAGCTGGAAGATTGATGCTTTGTAAGGATCTGCAACTTTCAAATGCTCTCTCCCTGATGCTAGTTATACTCTCTGGCAAAACTATGGATTTCAATGACTCGCAATTCACGAAAGCACCTTCTGGAATCACCGTAACTCCATATGGTATCTTGATTGCGGTCAGCTTCTGACAATTGGAAAATGCATAAGGATCAATTTCTGTTACAGTACTTGGTATAGAAATCGAGCTAAGAGTATAACAACCTTCAAAGGTTTCTTGGTAAATTCTAGTAACTCCATGTGGAATCTTAATTTGTTTCAATGACGAACAATAGGAAAAGACGCCTCTCCCAATTGTTGATAATCCCTCTGGTAATGTTATGTTAGTAAGTTTACTACAGCCTCGGAATGCTTTCCCTGAAATCGAAAGCAATTTACTATCTTGAGGAATACTAACTGTTTTTAAATTGTAGCACCAGGAAAATGCCTCCATACTGATGTACTTAACAGATGCTGGTAGAGTAATCTTAGTCAGTTTTGAACAAGATGCAAAGGAACCTTCTCCAATATAATATAACTTGCTAGGTAAGGTAACGGATTTGAGGTTATAACAATTATAAAATGTTCGGTATGTAATTTTCTTTACACCTTTCGGTATCGTAATCTTAGATAGCTTAGAACACTCTGAAAACGCCTCTTCATTAATGCTTGTAATACTCTCTGGAAGTACTACCGTTGTCATCGTTTGATTGTTGTAGAATGCTCTCTTCCCAATTTCCTTTACATTACTTGGAACAGTAACATTCTTAGCTGTTCCAGTGTAGGCAAGCAGGACACCATCTCTTATCAAGAAGTCATCGTCCTGATTGGCTGCCTTTACCTGATTAGGTAACATAAAAAGTACCAATAAAGATAAAACAAACATAGCACCAAGAACTTTTAACCATTGTTCCTTCATAACACCCCTCCTAACACACGTTGATACATCGAATGATGTGGTTCAAATTGAACCAAATCCCACAAGTTACCATATAAATCTTTAAACACTGCTACCGTCCCGTAGTCCACATGTTTTGCTTCTCTTACAAATTCGATACCTAAGTCCTTCATCTCTTCATAGTCCCGCCAAAAATTATCAGTGCCTAAAAACAGAAATACTCTCCCACCAGCTTGATTTCCTATAAACGGCTCTTGATCTGGCTTGGATGCTCTTGCTAATAATATAGTTGTTCCATTGGATCCTGGCGGTGCTACTAGCACCCAACGTTTATCCTGCTCCGGCTGATAAGTATCCTCTACCAACGTAAAATGGAGCTTTTTTGTATAAAACTCGATTGCCTCGTCATAATCTTTTACAACGAGTGCAATATGTACTATGGATTGAATTATATGAATCACTCCCCCCGATTAATAATTGCCAATCTAGCTTAAGCTTTTGTATAATCTAATCTTAATCTCTAAAATTGCAATACTAATTATAACATAGTAAAAAGCATAATTACAATTTGTTTCCAATTCTTAAGTAAAATGTAAGAAACGCTTGTTCCTCCATAGTATATTACTCAAGAAAATATTCCATGTTGATTGATTTATTTGTAAATCCTTCCGAGTTATAAAGCTGTTTCGCAATATGGTTCTTATCACACACTTGGAGTTCAATCTTATCATATTGATTTTTACTTGCATATCGCTTAATCCAGGCCATTAGCATCTTAGAAATCCCTCTTTGTTTGTAATCATCATCCACAGCCAAATTATCAATATAAAGTATCTTCTGCTTTATCTTCAATGGACTTGTTACTATTTTCTCTTCAAACATCATATAAGCTAAGATCCTACCCTCATCAACGCAAACTATCATAGTTTCATTATGAACTATTTCTATAAACCCTTCCTTAGAAAGAGCAGGACATTGGTCCGTAGCATCCTTATAAATATCAGGTCGTAGGTTTACATGATAATGTTGCCCTTGGGCTGATATTTTTTCTACATGCATGTAGTCATCTTCCACTGCAAATCGTATTTCCATCGTTGTATCCTTTCAAATAATTGTATTTTTTATTGATATTACAAGTAGATGTTATGTATATTTTTTATACTCCCATGTCTTTAAGGCACTCATTCTCTCCAGCTCTTGCTCTAATATGCGCTTCTTCCAAATCAATATGATAGTAATCAGCAATCCTCACCAATTGACCAAATATGTCAGCTAGTTCATCTCCAATATGCTCATCGATATCTGCTGGCATTTTACCATCCATAGCATAGAACTGCTCTTTTATCATAACCCATTTCGATAAATCCCCTACTTGCTTTGATAGCTCTATCATTGCTCCATTGATTCCCCATTGCTTAAACTCCACCTTTTCAAATCTCTTATAAACCTCTCGATATAATCCAATCGCTTCTTGAAATGTCATTTTCCCCTCCTAATTCACTTTAAAATTTTTATAGCAAGTACTTTAACCGGATAGGTAAGAACATTAAGAATCGTACCTGTCTTTCCTGTGGGCCATGATAGATTAGCTGGTTTCTCAGCGATTACTAAAAAAGCTGTGGAAGCAACATTTCCAATAGTCAAATCGAACTTTTATGAGCTGATCATTGTATTACAGTCCTAATATTCATAACCCCTCCTATAATGTACTTTGGAATACTCATCTCGTCATTATGTATTATTTTTCTTGATAGCCCATCCCTTTTATTACATATAACAAATTAAGAAGGATGACATTTGATTTCCACCAATTTTTACTGATACTCCATTGTTCCGGATAGTCGCCCCAGCCCCAAGGAATGTTCCATGAGCCATCCTCAAGTTGAGTTCTTTCAATGAATTCACACTCATAGTCAGCAATCTCTTCATTATCCTGATAAAATATGCTTTCCTTAGTTCTAAAGAACTGAGAAGGTTTACAGATATAAGACGATTCCCAAGCAGCAAGATCAGTAGTAATACTTGCCTTCACCAATTTTTTTAATTTAGTTTCTAAGGCATCCATATCAAAGACATCCATCACAGTTGCTTCTACACTATACTCCATCAGCCTGATAAAACATGACAGGGTATGCATGTCAATTGCTTGTACAGTCATGATCCAATCATATGCCTCATGCGCGATACGACTAGCTAATCGATACAACTCACTATCTGCATTTGCATACCTAATTAGAAATCCAGCTAGACAAGCTGTTGGATTATAGTTATTATGACAAGTGCTTTCACTTTCGGTATGCCACCAAGGTGCATGGGGATAATCATTGTTACTAATCACTGTATTGAACCAAAAATGTCCGTTAAAATCTTTCCCGCTCTCTAGATAGCTAAGGATTCCTTTCATGATATCATGAGACTTATCGGTAAAATCAATCTCTCTTAATATTTCAGTCGCCACCCAAGTTTGGATTGGATTAGAAATTGGGTTCCAGGAGTCGGCTTCCAGAGCATGTCCAAATCCACCATCCTCATTCTGATAATAGGATAAGGCATGAATGACAGCTTCTTTACTAGCTTGTTCAAAATGATATTGCCAACGTGCTAGATCCAATGGTCGTGCATTTCGATAAATAAAATCTCTTGCTTTCCTGTATATATGTTCCATGGAAATCCTCCTTTTAATTGCTTCATACTTTACTTAATTGACATAGCAAGCTTTATCACTAATCTAATTGGAATTGCAGGATTAGCCATTTGATTCACATCACCAACAATAAATAGATCTTTGTAAGGATAATAAAAGGCAAAGGACCCTGTTGTTCCAGAATGACCTAGTAGCTCCCCTTTCCCCATAAAAAAGGTTAAAATACCATCTAAAGGAATTCTCATATAACCACCCCCATAATAGATAGGGCCTTTAGAAGCCTGAAGTTTATGATATATAGATAACTTCTCAAAAAGGGATTTACAAAACAAAGTTCCACCATAGAAGGCTTTCATAAATATCATTAAATCATGAGCTGTTGATATGCAACCTCCACTAGCACGGCTTGAAATTACCGTTTTCGGACGATACAGTGATTTATTCTTAACATATACATTTGGTATAAATTCATGTTCACTGGTAGGAAGATATGTATTGCTAAGGCCTAACGGTTCAAATATTCTTTTGAAAAATTCTTGTTCTAAAGGTTGTTGAGTAACCTTTTCAATGATTAATCCCAGTAGATCAAAATTAATATTGGCATAATAGGCTTTATGAGCTGTTCTTGGTATAAAACGGGGCTTTAGCTTCTTAACATCCGCAACATATTCTGTGAAGTCCTGGTATGAATCATGATTCATAAATGGAAGTCTAGCAATATCATTCGTTTCTTCAAACTCATCTGGCAAACCGCTTACTTGAAACAGGAGGTCTGATATGGTTAAGTCATAGGAATATTCCCTACCATCATAGACATGAAGCCCTCTCAGGATAGAATCATCAATATAATCAGAAATCTTATCAGAGAGCGATAGACTTTTTTGCTCATTCAGTACTAAAATACAAGTTGTTGTAAACAGTTTCGTGATACTTGCTATGACAAACGGTGAATTAATATCCTTACCTCCATAGCCCTTATTGTAAGAAAAATCACCCTGTGTATTTTCTACATGTAGGACACACTCATGAATATGACTGGATGCCACTGTTTTATTGAAGATCTTCTCAATTGTTTTTATTCTATTTACTCCCATTCTCCCTCTCCTTCGCTTACATTACTTCTCTTTTGGTTCCTATACCGTTACCTTCATATCTTTGTATGTAGTCAGTATCTTACAACAATAAGCTTTTATTTTTCTCAATAAAATCATAAGCAGAATTTAAAAAATCCTCCATTGATGTTCTCTTCTGATACAAATGAATGATGTGCTCCTCTGCAGATATTCCATCCACCATGCAATCATAGAATTGTTCATATGCTTTTTGCGGATATGGTGCTACACTTTGTATACAAGGAATATTTAGTGTAGGGTCCACTGCCATTTCTTCAAGGAACCATAGGGTCTCAGGGTAATAGGGCTCCACCTCCTTGTCATATCCATGCATCTGTTTCCACTTTTCAAATAGTACAAAATGATTGATTTCATGAATGGAGGCCATCATGAGCATATCCATTTCTTTTTCATAGGAAATAAAAAACTCTTTCGTTATTACGTTCCGTGGAAAACTTGAGATACAGCCAACATAGCAAATGATCTCTTCTTGTTCTTCGGGCCATATCATCTCAAAACTATCTATCAAATTTGTCATGAATGCTTCTTGAATTCTATCAAATTCAGACTGTAACTGTAGTATTTTTTTATCTATGTCTGCTTTCTTAATTGTTAAAACTTGTTCCACACAAGGCTTTACAATTTCATAAATCTCATCCGTATTCATATGATCTAAGATCTTGCCTCTTAACTCTGGATATAATAAGTAGGTACGCTCAGCAAAAGGTCTCGAAGGATTCTTTTTATTAAATTCTGGATTTACATATTTGCATATAAATTGGATGTTTAAATCCATATTCATTGTTTTTACTACAATCTTTGGAATCATTATAGTTACCTCCCTCTTGATAAATGTATATATGATAATTAGCATATTGCTATTTCATAACTAAAACTCATTCTTAAGACTTCTAGTAAATAAATTCTCCAAAGCATCCTTTGCATTCTTTTGCTGATAAAGGATATCGTATACAGCAGAACTTATAGGTAAATCAACACCATAATTTTTTCCTAGGTTCATTAAAGCCTTTACTGCATAATAACCTTCCGCTAGTTCTGTATATAGCTCATTTTTCACAAAGGATTCACCAAACTGTCTATTATGACTAAACATAGAAAATATAGTAGCTTCATAATCACCAAGATGACATAAGCCATATGCAGAGAGTTCATTTCCACCAACTGCTTTAATTAGTCTAGCAACTTCTCTTGTTCCTCTTGACATTAACGCACCTTTTAGTGTAGATAAATTCAAGCCATCTAGCATACCAGCTGCTATTCCAATGACATTTTTAGCAGCAGCACCAATCTC